>DATEAK010000001.1:0-10922 GCA_035288405.1 bacterium
CTTCCTGCCCACCCCATATTTATCGTCGGGAATCTGCCAGCTTCATCCGTCCTCGGGGCAGCCCACACCCAGGATGGGTACCCGGCTCCCGAAGCGCTTGCGACGTGAGTCATGTCGTCCGGATCGAGGGCTTTTCTCCTCGTAACCGCTTATATCGCCTGCGGGGGCAACTCCCTCGGGAGGAAAGGACGAGGTGGCGTTTTCCCAAGGAGCCGTGAAAGCTGGGGGTGAACAAGTCCATTACTTCTGGAGGGGTATGAGGAAGGAAAGCTGGCTCAGACCGCGGAATTCCTGGAGAGGCCGAAGAGACGAAGAGCGTTTTCTCCCAGAATCGCCCGGCGTTCGTCCTCGGTGACGGGCAAGGTTTCGATAGAGGATGTAGCCTGGTTGAGGTCCAAAATAAACGGGTAGTCACTTCCCAACATCACCTGCTCGGCTCCCAGAATCTCAATGGCTGTCTTCAGTTCCCTGGCCCCCCAGAAGGGGGGAGCTGTATCGAAGTACAGTTGGCCCATGTGCCGATCGAAGAGATCCCGAGGCGCGCCGCAGTAGTAATCGGGAGCGAGCCTTTCCTTGATGGCAAAGAAGGCCCCTCCCAGGTGAGAGATGACAAAGCGGAGTTTGGGGAATTTCTCCAGGACTCCGCTATGGAGCAGACGAGTCGTGGTCAGGGCCATCTCAAACACCCGGCCGAGGCTGCGGGTGAGATGAAAGTCTCTGAGCCCCTCGTCGGCCATGGGGGCGGAAATCGGGTGGACAACGATGGGAATTCCGAGATCGCAGACCTTCCGGTAGAAAGGCTCTAGTTCCTGGCTGTCCAGAGGAATGCCGTGAATGCTCGATGGTACCGCGGCTCCCCGAAATCCCAGGCGCCTCACTGCGCGCTCTAATTCTCCCGGGGCCCCGGATTCCAGGGGGGGAACATGAGCCAGACCGATGAAGTGCTCCGGGAAGGCGGAAATGCTCTCAGCCAGGGAGTCATTGACGGCAGGGGCCGATTTCATTGTCATCCATTCCAGCCAGCAACCCAAGTGGAGGGCAGCCATGTCAACTCCGGCCTGCTTCATATCCTGATTTTGTTGAGAGAGATTGCAGCAGATCTCCCGGGGAGCAAAGCGCTGGATTCCTCCATCAACAATCCGAATTCGACCCGGTTCCCGCACAACCTGTTCCTGATCCAGTAAGTAGGGTTCTGGATGGTCGAAGTGGCTGCGGGGCATCCAGTGATGGTGAACATCAACCACGATAGGGTTTGGCATCCCGGGTATTCCCCTATTTCGGTAAGAGAATTTCGATCTTCGCAGTTTTCCGGAGCTCTCCCAAATAGGTTTCAAACTGTTTGTTGGTCTTTTGCTGAGTCAGGTTTTCCCGAACGTGATCTTTGATCTCTTCGAAAGGGATATCCCGGGGAGCCCGGAGCCCTTCCACCTTGATGATGTGAAGACCAAAGGGAGACCGCACCAGATCGCTTGTTTTCCCGACGCCCAGAGAAAACGCCGCTTTCTCAAAAGCGGGAACCATGTCCCCCCGTTTGAAAAAGCCCAGATCACCACCCTGGCTCTTGCTTCCGTCTTCGGAAAACTGCCGGGCTAAGGCGGCGAAATCTTCTCCTTTCTTGACGCGACGGAGGACCGGCTCGGCCTTCTTGCGTACCGTGGCTTCTTCCTCCGGGCTGGCATCCGCTTTCAGTTGGAAGAAAATATGACGGGCATGGGCCTGTTCTGGGGTGCGATATTGTTCCCGGTGACTGTCAAATTCTTCCCGGATTTGTTTGTCGTCTACGGGAACTCGCGACACCACCTCTTGCTGCAAAAGGGCCTCGATCTTCATGCCCCTCTGGATATCCTCTTTGATTTGTTTCTCGGAGAATCCTTTTTCTTTGAGGAAGTTGTTCAGAACCTCCTGGGAGGGAAACCTCTTGATCAGTTCGCCCCAGCGCTTGTCGACTTCCTGGGCGGATATGGTGATCTTCTTGCTTTCCGCCTGTTGCAGCAGCAGGCGCTGATCCACGATGCGGTTGAGAAAATACTGCTCCGTCTCTTTGGCTTGCGGGGTATTGGCCTTATGTCCCGGTGCATTGGGGGGGAGATTGCGGGAAATTTCGCTATCCAGTTCTGCCCGGGTGATGATCGCTTTGTTGACTTTGGCCACGGGCTTCTTAGCGGCTTTTGTCGCCGCGTCTTCCCGTGAGCAGGCTGCCCCTCCGGCCAAGAGAAGGAAGATCAAGGGGAGTGTTGTGTAGAAACTTAGAGTCTTTCTGATCATGGTTGCTCCTTTTCTAAAGACAAGTCTGCGGAGGATACCATGATTTTTCCTGGAGGGAAAGGTGCTAGAATTTCGCTTGCGGCTTGGAAACCGTGGGGCAATTGGGGAGTTCAATTGACAAGAAACCTCGAAGTTCTATACTAAGCTGAGATTTCCGCTTCAGTTACCCAAGCAGTCAGGTTTCGTGCTCCGGCGGCACGATTCAAAAAAAGTCGATGCGATGCATGGTTTCGGCGGACTCTGCCGCAACCCACTGGAAGGAGGGAGGAACGATGATGAGAGTGAAGGCCATCCTGTTGCTCTTACTGGGGTTATTTCCGCTATACTCCCCGTTTGCCTGGGCTCAGTCCAAGGTCCAATCGATCAGCGTTAGCTACTCCTCTGTGGCGGGAACCGAGACCGCACTGTGGGTGGCGAAAGAGATGGGTTTCTTTGAAAAGAACGGACTCGATGTGTCCTTGAAACGGCTGCCTGGAAGCTCCCTCGTAGTCCAAGCTATGGTGGGCAAGGAAGTTCATATCTCCCAGGTGGGCGGTACTGCCGTGGTGGACGCCCGGCTGGCTGGTGTCGATCTGGTGTATCTGGCCTCCGTCATCGACACCATGGTGTCCTCCATTTACAGCGTGCCTTCAGTGACCAGGCTTGAGGATCTCAAAGGGAAAAAAATAGGAGTCACCCGATTTGGTTCCATTACGGATTTTTTCGGACGTTATGCTTTGAAGGCCAAGGGACTGGTACCGGATAAAGATGTGGGAATTGTGCAGACCAATGATTTGCCGAATACGCTGGCCTCACTGAAGATCGGTGCTATACAGGCGGGGGTGGTTGTGGCACCAACAACGCTTGAAGCCCGCAAGTTGGGTTTTATTGAGCTTGTGGACATGACCAAGATTGGCGGTCCTTTTCCCTTCAACGGTATCGTTGTAACCCGGGAGTACTTGAAGCAGGAGCCGGAGATCCTCAGGCGGTTCATGAAAGGGTACGTGGAGGGAATCAGTGGGTCATTGAAGAACCGAGAGCGGACCCTGAAAATTATCGGTCAGTACTCCCGCACCAGTGACCCTGAAATTCTAGAGGAGACCTATCGGGTCAATGTCGCCGATGCCTTCCGCAAAATTCCTTATCCCTCTGTGGAAGGGTTCAAGACGA
This sequence comes from bacterium, assembly GCA_035288405.1. Classification (GTDB taxonomy): domain Bacteria; phylum JACPSX01; class JACPSX01; order JACPSX01; family JACPSX01; genus JACPSX01. Next base: position 3,415 of record DATEAK010000001.1, read on the forward strand.
TCTTGGATTTCGTCGCAGAAACCCGGGACCCGAAGGCGAAAACCGTTGATCCCAAATCCATTATCGATCCGAGTTTCGTGAAAGAGTTGGACCAGAGCGGATTCATCAAGGGGCTTTATTAAGGTGGAGATAACAAAGCCTTGCTGAGCAAGGCGCAAGGAGGGTTGAAGATTGCGGGTAGGAGTTTTGACGATCAGCGACCGCGGAGCCAGAGGGGAACGGGAGGATGGCAATTACCAAACCATCCGTGAAATGATGACCGGGATCGGGGCTCAAATGGCTCACTACGAGGTGATCCCCGACGAGAAGGGGGTGATCCGCGATCGCCTGATCGCTCTCGCCGATGACCTCCACCTTGACCTGGTTTTGACCAATGGGGGTACCGGCTTGGCGCCTCGGGACGTGACGCCGGATGCCACCCTCGAAGTCATCGACAAGGAGGTCCCGGGAATGGCGGAGGCTATGCGCCTGGAGGGGTTAAAGAAACTCCCCCTGGCCATGATTTCCCGGGCGGTTGCAGGGATCCGGGGCCGCACCCTGATCATTAACTTACCGGGGAGCCCCAAGGGCGTTAGAGAGAATCTGGCCGTCGTTCTTCCAGCGCTTCCCCATGCAATTGATAAACTGCGGGGGTCCGAAGAGGATTGCGGCCCCCTGCAGCGCTGAACATGGCTCTTCTCAATGGCCACGTTTCAAACTTACCCGGAAAGCTGAAGGTAGATGGTGTGGCCTTGCACTGATCCGGTGCGGGATCAACGTGTCGAGGATTCGAGAGACCGATGCGTTTGAAGGGGCGTCAGTCTGCCTCTTCAGGAATTTGATCTCCCCGACTGTCTCGAATCCTTTTCCAGGTGTAGTGGATCCGCTGCAGCGCGGTCAAGTGTGAGAGAATGGCCAGTAGCCAGAGAAAGGCAGGAAGAGCGTTCAGCAAGGCCCCAAGTGACAGTAGGATAAGCCGTTCGGCCCGCTCCATGAGCCCGACGGTGCAGTGAGGTATCAAGCATTCCGCGCGGGCTCTCGTATAGCTCACCATCACAAAACCAGCCAGCGTCACACAGGTGAGGAGGACATGACCGGTCTCACCTCGACGCAGGAAGAAAATCAAAACCCCGGTCAGAAGGGTCATGTCCGAATAGCGGTCAATCGTGGAGTCCAGGAAGGCGCCGAAGGGGGACGTTCGCCTCGAATAGCGCGCCAAGGCTCCGTCGAGATAATCGAAGATCCCCGCCCCTAGGATCAACAACCCGCCCCAGCGCACGCGCCCGCTGGCAAACTGGAAGGCCGCCACCCCGTTCACTAAGAGTCCGATGAAGGTGAGTGCATTTGGGTGGACTTTCAAACGGCTCAGGGTTGCCAGAACGGGGAGCAATACACGGTCATAGTAGGAACGGCCGACTTGAGCAAAGACCACGGCTCACCTCCGTGAGAGGGATCTTCAATGGCCTCTAAAACAGAAGATCTCTGGGTCCTTTGGGGAGCTTGTTGAGAAGGTCGAGGCTCACGATGTAAACCGAGGTGAACGGTTCCTTCGAAAGGTAATATTCGTCCGTGTCGGGAAGTTTCGAGCCCACGGTCAGCATTGGCAACTTCTTCCCCTTGTCGTCCCAGAGAGTGATCTGGAACTGGGGGTTTTTGAGGCCAAAAGAGTCCAGTTCCTTGACTTGATGGCTCACCTCTTTCTTGAATTTGAGATCTTTAACTCCCCACAGGAGGTCGATCATCTTGGGACCCGCGATGTCGGCTTTCTCGGGAGCCAGCATCTGCCAACGTTTTCCATTCTTCGCCAGAGTTACTGCGGTTGTCTGGTAGCGCAGTTCCACCTTAGAGATTTTTTCCGTGTCGAAGTCCAGCAGTTTGCGCTCTCTCAAGTCTTCCTGATTGCGCCAGAGCCTCTTAAAACTCGCATTCGACAATAGGAACACCGAGGGAGAATAGCTGACCATGGCATAGTACCCATTGGCTCCGGAACGAACCTTCCCGATTTTTAGAACCTGAGGTTTTTCTTCTCTCTGCTGCCAGAGAGTTACGATCCATTGGGGGGCATTTAACCCGTAGGGAGAGAGATCTTTTGGAGTGTCGCTGACAAACCGTTCAAGCTTGGTGTCATGCAAATCCCAGAGCAGCCCATAGGCTTCCGAGCGTTCCGCCGGTGCGACGACAGGCTTCTCGATCATCCAATCCTCAGATCCGTCTTTCATCGTCTTGTCCAAAAGGAATGTGGAGCCGTCTGCCTTTTTCCACTCCACTTTCAGGACGTGGTCCTGATCCGCTTTAAATACGGTCAGATCCCGGATGGAGGTGAGGGTTTCGGGCATGTCTTTCAGAACGATATCTTCCACTCGTAGGACGGACTGTTCCCCGCCCCGCCAGGCGTAGACATCCTTTTCCTTTTCCAGATGACGGCCGAAGGAAAGGTTGAGGTCCGGCTTCTTTTCCCGTTTCAGAACCAGGGTGACGACCGGCTTGTCCGTACCGAACTGAGATACGTTTTTTTTCCCGGGAGTGATAAACTCTTTCACTTGAGTCTGTCCCAATCGGAAAAGTATATCTTCGATTTTTTGAGAGTCCGCCGGTGATTTGAAAGGTTCTACTAACGACCAGGATCCATTCTTGTCTTTTCCCGTCGTCAACTTCAGATTCCCGCGATTCCAGAGAATCTGCGTGACATCACTGGTTTTGAAGGGGAGGAGGCGTTTATCTCGGTACTCGAAAAGCCCTTTGTCCAGTGCCGATTGAATCGCCATGTCCAGGAGGAAAACCGCGGGTTTCCCCTCCAGTTGGGCATAAACTTCGGTGCCGCTGGGGTTGGGGTCTCCCAGGAGAAGGGGAAGTGGAACGTTCGATTTGCCTTTGCCCTGGAAGGAAACCACCGTCTTGGGCGGTTTGAGTCCGTACAGAGTGAGGTCTTTGGGATTTTCTTCGATGGCCCTGCCTTTTTGAGCCCCGGTGACCGCGCGGACGAGGTCCGAGACGGTCTGCGTATCGCCGGGGGTAGGAACCGGTTCCTGGAGGTACCACTCCTCCCCATTCTTCGTGAAGGCGAAGTGGCCTTTGGTGTTGTTCAGGTTTATGCCGGTGAGGGTCTCCGCCTTAACCTTAAAAAGTTCTTGCTCCGCTTTGCTCCTGGCCAGGCGGATGCTGCCCCCCCGGATCTCGTAGAGATAGTAAAAAGCAGTAATCGCTGCGAGGATCAAGGTGAAGAGGAGAGTCTTCCGAAAACTCATCAGCTCCACCTCCGCCGCCATATCGCAAAGACACCGGCTCCCAGAACCATGGCGGGGAGGATTACGATGGGAAACCAGAAGGCCAGGCGCCCTTCCGTAGCCGACAGCAGCAAAGGAGAGTTGGACTGGTCTTTGGGCCGGATGGCGATTAATTCTTCTTCTTCCGCAAGCCAGCTCAGTGCATTCAGGAAGAGGTCCCGGTTTCCGGAGATCCCCAGCGCCGTGTTCCCTGCGAAATCCGAGTCGCCGAAAACGACGAGCCGGGCCTTACCGGCTTTGCGAGGCTCGGTCTTTCCGGAAAACAAAAGGCCCTTGGGATTCTCCGGTTCTTTGGGCTCGATGGAGGATACGGCGGCGATGGAAACGGGCCCGGCCATGTCCTTGCCCTCGTTGAATTCGGCGCTCCCCTGGCGGAGTCTATTCAGGTCGGTCTCGGCCCAGCTGTTGGGACCCGTCAGGGCCAGGGGTTGGACCTGCACTCCGGTCTTCGGTTTTTTCACCGGAGTCACGGAGCGGGTTGACGGGAAAAAGGTAGCCACACCAAAGTTCTCGGTGATCGGGTGACGGGCGTATTGGGTAACGACGGGCATGGTGTAATCGGCACCGAAGACTCGGCTCAGACGGTCGATGATCTCATTGTTTCCGACCTGGATCCCATCGTCCTCCAGGAATTGATTGAGGCGAGGTGTCTCGGTCATAGGTTCCACCATGACCAGAAGCTTCCCGCCTCGGTTCACGTAGTCGGTCAGTTCCGAGATCTCTTGTGGAAAGAAGTCTTGGGTCGGCCCCGGGATCACCACGGCGGATGCGTCCTGGGGGACTTGTTTTTCTCGCAGGAGAACGAGTTCCTTGACTTTGTAGTTTTGATCTTCGATGGCCTGTTTGGCTGCACTAAATCCATTTTTGTCCGGGCTGGTGATCTGCTTCTCCCCGTGGCCGGTGACCACGTAGACGGTTTTCTCCGCGTCCCGCGTCACTTTAATGAGACCATTCGTGATGAACTGTTCCGTGCCGATTTCGACTTTTTCCCTCTTGCCTCCGCTTTCCAGAACCAGAGTCCCGTAAGCAGTTACCTTGTATTCTTTGGACAGATTCGGGGAGCGATCGGGATCGACGAAGCGGTACTTAAACCGGGAGGAAGAGTTGGCGTACTCCTCCAAAAGATCCTTGAGACTCTGCTTGCCTTCTTCCGTATCTCGGTAGAAGGCGATGATCTCCGTGTTTTTCTTTAGGTTCTTGAGTATCTTCCGACTCTGCTGGGAGAGACTGAAGCGCTGATTTGCGGTGAGATCCCAGCGCAGGTTGTGACGAATGGCAAGCGCCTGAACAAGCACCGAGATGGACAATACGATGATCGCCAAGACGATCAGGTTGCTTCCGTAGCGAGTCGATCGCTTTCCCAAGAAGCGGCGCACATCTCCAAAATTCAGATACAGGTTTACCAGAAGCAAAAGTAAGCCTAGACCCAAGGCGGCCGAAGTAACGGGAGTCAGGAGGGATTTGATTACGTAGGCAAACGCGCCTCCAATGGAAAGGAGCAACCCTAGTATCCAGAGTATATTCCTGAGCCTCGGTGACATGGGCTTATCCCCTCCAACGCTTCGATTCGAGCGATCTCAAGGTTAAAAACAGACAAAATACCGAGAGGTTCAAATAATAAATGATGTCCTGGGTGTCAAGCACACCTTTGGCAAAATTCTGAAAGTGTTCCGTGGCCGAGAGATGGAGCAGGAAGGTTCCCCAGACTGGACCTGCAAACGAGGCCGACCAACTGATCACCCAGAGAAGCAGCAAAATCCCAAAAGTAACGGCCGCGGCGATAATTTGATTCTCCGTAAGTGAAGACACCAGAGTGCCGATGGCAATGAATGAGGCGCCGAGCAGCAAGAGACCGAAGTAGGAACTGAGGATCGGCCCTGCTTCGGGACTCCCTACCAAAGTCGTGAAGACGGGGAAGAGGGCGGTAAGCAGAAGCATGATCACATAGACCGCCATACAAGCCGCGTACTTTCCCAGGAGAACTTCAACGTCCCGGATCGGATTTGTGAGCAGGAGCTCGATGGTTCCGGACTTTTTCTCTTCGGCGAACAGCCGCATTGTAAGCAGCGGCATCATGAGGAGCAGAATCACTCCCATGTTGAGATAGAGGGGTCGAAATACCCCCTCCGTAACATTGAGTCCCTGAGCCAGGTTGGGGTTATTCAGCGACTGAAAGCTCAGGATGCTGAAAAAAGAGATGCCGCTGTAGAAGAGATAACCCACGATGATCAAGAACATGCAATAGACGACGTAGGCGATCGGGGAAGTGAAATAAGATGCGAGTTCCTTTTTAAAAATCGGGAAAAAGTTTCTCATGGGATTTTATCCGCCATTCTCGGTGGTAACGAGTTTCACGAAAACATCCTCCAGACTCAGATCAACCGTGCGCATTTCCAAAAGCCCCCAGCCGCGGTTGACAATCATGCGGGCCAGCTCCTTGCGGACATCATCGGACTTGTCGATCTCGATGTCGTAAGCACAAGGCCCGGACGAAGACACAAAGGAGCTTTGTTTGACTCGCAAGACTCCGGAGACTCCCTCCAGGCTCGGTGTCACCTCGGAAGCAGGACCGTCCACCTGGAGATGAACGCGGCGAGAGCGCTGGAGCCCTGTGGTGAGATTCTCGGGCGTATCTTCGGCAACGACCCTGCCCTCATTGATAATGAGGACACGACTGCAAAGCATCTCGACTTCCGGGAGAATATGGGTACAAAGGATCACGGTCTTTTTCCCGGATAGTCTGCGGATCAACTCGCGGATCTCGATGATCTGCCTGGGGTCCAGCCCCGTGGTGGGTTCGTCCAGAATCAGGACCGGGGGATCTTTGAGCAGGGCTTGGGCCAGTCCCACTCTCTGCCGGTACCCCTTGGAGAGCTTGGAGATCAGCTTGTTGCCCACGTCATCCACGCCGCAACCGGCCATGACTTCCTCGATCCGTGCTTTTCGGTTGTCCTTATCGATGCCTTTGATTTCTGCGAAGAAGTTAAGGAAACCCCTCACGGTCATGTCGGTGTATAAGGGGACATTTTCGGGAAGATAGCCGATGTTGTTTTTCGCCTCCAGGGGATTTTTGGAGACATCATATCCGGCCACCCGCACATTGCCACGGGTGGCAGGCATATAGCAGGTCAGGATCCGCATAGTCGTGGTCTTCCCGGCCCCATTGGGACCCAGGAAGCCGAGAACTTCCCCCTGGTTCACGGAGAATGTGACATTCTCAATGGCTCGGGAAGGACCGTAGTATTTTGTTAAACCCTCAACCTCGATCACGCCTTTTCCTCGCTCTCCGTTTTCTTCGTTTCTTCGCGTTGGGATTTTAGTTCCTCAGGACTCGCCACATGAAATTGCAGCTTTCCATCGATGATCTCGCGCAGTGCGATCTCAAAAAAGCTTGAGCCGTTTGCCTCGACCATCGGCCGGGCCCCCTTGTTGAGCTGATGCACTCTTTTGGCAAGCAGCGTGTCCAGTAAGAAACGGTTTGGGATCCTTGCAAACGCGCTTTCGTAGAGGTCATTGTCCATTATCAGCCCTTCCTTCCGGAAACATTAGCTACAAAGACTTACTGATTTTCTTCATGTGGCGAGGAGCCCAACCGGCCTCACATTCTCCCCAGCATGCCGCGTAGGCGCGCCACCCGCTCCTCCACTGGAGGGTGGGTGCTGAAGAGAGTCATCAATGTGCGGCCGCTAAGCGGATTGACGATGAACAGGTGAGCCGTCGCCGGACCCGCCTCCAGAGGCGTGCGCTCCGAGACCCGGTGCAGCTTTTCCAAAGCTGCAGCCAGCCCCAGCGGGGTCCCTGCCATACGAGCTCCGCCCGCATCCGCCTGGTATTCCCGGGCCCGGGAGACTGCCAGCTGGATCAACATGGCCGCAATGGGAGCCAGGAAGGCCAGGAAGATAAAACCCAACAGACCCTCCCCTCCACGCTCCTCTCCGTCCCGGCGTCCCAGTCCTCCGAACAGGGCCGCCCAACGAGCCATATTGGCCAGCATCATGATAGCCCCTGCAATCGTCGCTGCAATGGAACTAATCAGAATATCCCGATTCTTCACGTGGGACAATTCGTGGGCCAGCACCCCTTCCAACTCATCGGGACTGAGCAACTCCAAAATCCCTTCGGTAACCGCCACCGCCGCGTGCTGAGGATCCCGGCCCGTGGCAAACGCATTGGCTCCTTCGGAGGGGATCAGATAGACCCGGGGCATGGGCAGGCCCGCTTTTCGGGTCAGACGCTCCACCGTGG
>DATEAK010000002.1:0-2089 GCA_035288405.1 bacterium
CAACCCCACCACTGCCCAGCGAAGCCAGCGACCTTTCCCTTGCTCCTCGTAGGTGGAATGCGACAGGGATTCCCTCGGCACAATGCGGGCGGCCTCCAGTGCAGGCACGAATGTGCCCGCCAGCGCCGCCCCCAAACCGAATAGGATCCCCAGGGCGATCCCGCTTGGGTCGGCAATCAAACGGGGCGAGACACCCGCGACGTAGAGAGAGCCGACGGTGCGAGCCATCATCTTGAGTGCGCCATTCGCCAAAGCCCAGCCCAGAAAGATTCCCAGGAAACTCCCCGACAGCCCATAGAAGGCGCCTTCGGCCAGGAACAAAGCAAGGACTTGACTTCGTTTCATTCCAATTGCCCGCAAAACTCCGATCTCTTCGCGGCGGGCGATCACGGCAAAAGAAAGCGCATTGTAGATGAGAAAGACTCCAACTCCGAGGGCAAGGAAACTCAGGATCGTCAGGTTGAGTTGGAAAGAGGCGATCATCTTCTCGATTTGCCGTGTGCGAGCTTCCGGACGGCCCACCGTGAAGGAACCCTTTCCAAGAGCAACGATCCGGCTCCTCAATACTTCTTCCAACGCTCCAGGTTTTAAGACGATTCCGATTCGATCGACCTTCCCCGTCTTACGGAAAAGCCACTGGGCAGCAGAAAGATCCATAAGGACTGCTTGGCTGGGGAGAAGCTGCCTTCCCTCTCTACCCGCCTCGAGAACTCCCCGCACGACCAGGTCGACGGTTCCTCGGTCCGTCACGACACTGAATTTGTTTCCGGGAGCCAATCCCAAGGCGTCGGCCAGCGAGCGCGTCAGCAGAACAGAGTGAGGATCCACCAGAAGGCTTAAGAAATCCCGGGGATCTTTCCTGCCGGTCAGGGAGTGGTCCTGGAAGGGATTGGCACTGAGCAAGTCGAGACCAAGAAAGAGAAGTGTATCCCGTGATCCCGTCACGGCGGCATACTCCTCAATGCGAGGGATCACCTCCGCGACTCCATCCATTGCGGCGATTTTCGGAAGCAGGGTCTCTTCCAGACCCAGGTCTCCGCGGCTCACCTCCAGTTGGCTTTTGCCCGCAACCGCTTCGAAGGATTCCACAAAGGATCGCTCGATACTCGTATTGGCCAGGCGCACGGCCAGCGTCACCGCAACCCCCAGGATGACACCGAAAAGAGTTACGATGCTGCGCAGGCGATGTTCTCGCAGATGACTCCAAGACAGGGATACACCGAGAGAAAAAAAAGGAGGGAGGCCGCTTCTTTTCATTGCGGATTCGGCTTCTCGATGCAGCCGTCGCGCAAGCGCACGATCCGGTCGGCGCGTGCGCTCACCTCGGCACTGTGAGTCGCCAGAACCAGGGTTTTCCCTTGCCGGCGGCACAGATCGAAAAGAAGATCCAGAACCTCGCGGCCGGCCCGGGAATCCAGGTTTCCAGTAGGCTCATCGGCCAGGATGATCTCCGGATCATTGGCCAGAGCCCGGGCCACCGCCACCCGCTGCATCTCTCCGCCGGAAAGCTGAAATGCCTTTTGCCGGGACCGGTGTTCAAGATGGATGCGGGAAAGGAGGTCAGCGACCCGCGCTTCCACTTCGCCGGCATGGCGCCCGTCTAAATGCAGGGGAAGCGCCACGTTTTCCCATACCGTGAGGGTGGGCAGCAGATGAAAAAACTGAAACACGATCCCCACATGTCGGCGCCGGAACACCGTGAGGTCACCCTCTCCCAGCGTGGCCAGGAAATGCCCGGCCACCCAAACCTGACCCGAGGTGGGGACATCGAGTCCCCCCATCAGGTTCAAAAGCGTGGTCTTGCCGCAGCCGCTGGGACCCGCGAGGACAAGCATTTCTCCCCAATTGACCCGAACCGTAGTCCCGCGCAAGGCGTGCACGGGATCCGTCCCGTTCCAATACGTCTTGCTGACCTCTTCCAGAACGATGGCCGGCTGCTCTCTCACCCGACGCTCCTCTACCGGCAGGGCGCCTAAGTCACACTGCACTCGGAAATAAAGAGACAGCAATTCCAGGATCTTGGTTCCCCCGGGCGCGACCACTCCTACAGAGTGGAGAGAGTTTTCATGAGATTGTGTAACTGTTGAGC
>DATEAK010000003.1:0-4438 GCA_035288405.1 bacterium
CTGGGCTGTGGAATCCCAACGAGGAGGAAGAGATGCAAGAGTGGTTTGAGCACGAGGACAGCGAAGAAGAGTTAGGGCGGATCCTGGGAACAATTGAAAGGCCTGTGGCGAGATTGCTGGAAAAAGCTCTGGGGCCGGACGACCTGAGCGAAAGCGACGGCATTGTGCTGGCTCATGTGGCAGGGGAGGAGCTGCACGCTCTTGTCTTGGCTGCCGACGTGTTGAGGAAGAGAGCGGTGGGTGACACCATCACCTACGTGATCACGCGCAACATTAATTTCACCAACGTCTGTTTTATCGGTTGTACCTTCTGCGCTTTCAAAACAGGACCCAAGAGTCCGACGGCGTGGAATCATTCTTTGCAGGATGTCGGAAACAAAGCAAGGGAAGCATGGGAGCGAGGCGGCACGGAGGTCTGCGTGCAAGGGGGACTCCCGAGGAAGCTGGAGCCCTACTATTATCGGGACATCTTGCGGGCGATCCGGGAAGCGGTGCCGAAGATTCATATTCATGCGTTTTCCCACATGGAAGTGACCTACGGGGTCGAGAAGACGGGGATGGATCTTCGGGATTATCTCAAGATGCTCCGCGAGGCGGGGCTGGACAGCATTCCGGGTACCGCGGCAGAGATCCTGGATCCGGAGATCCGCGAGGTGCTCTCGGGCAACAAGGTGACCGTGGAGCAGTGGGTGAAGGTGATCCGGACGGCCCACGAACTGGGGATCCCCACGACCTCCACGATCATGTACGGATGCATCGAAAGACCGGAGCACTGGGTGCGGCACATGCTGCTGTTGCGCTCGATCCAGCAGGAGACCGGGGGATTCACGGAGTTCGTGCCGCTGGGGTTTATCCACAACAACACGATTGTGTACCGTCGGGGTCTGGCCCGCGCGGGCGCGACTCTCGAAGAGCATCTCAAAGTGCATGCTCTCGGCCGGATCCTGCTGAAAGGCTGGATCAACCATGTGCAAGTAGCCTGGGTAAAGATGGGGCCCAAGGTTTCCCAGTGGTGCCTGCGGGGTGGAGCGGATGATTTTGGCGGGACCTTGATGGAAGAGAGCATTTCGCGGCTGGCAGGGTCGGAAGAGGGGGAGAACATGGACCCCGAGGAATTCCAGGATCTGATCCGGCAAATCGACCGCATTCCCGCGCAGCGCAGCACGACGTACAAGATCCTGAAGAGGTTCCCCAGTCTCTCTGCATCTCGCCCTGCTTCCGTAAAAATGTAGCAGAATTTTAAATATCCTCCGTTCGCCCTCACCCGGAAACCGGGTACCCGGTCGAAGGGGGAGCGGAGGATTTTCCCTTAAGCTCCACTCAGTGGGCACCGAAGCACCTAATGCGCATTCATTCCTTGCTAGGATTGTGATCGCAAGGTTTCGGCCCCTGCACCAAGCCGCTCGGAGCGCGGGCGTCTATGCAAACGATTGGGAACAGGTGTTATGAATAGACGAGAATTCTTGAGGTACGCAGCTGCGTTTTGGTTCACCACATCTTCAGGGCAAAAGCAGGCTTTCGCAGAGTCAGTGCCGGGCAAAAAAGGAAAAAGCCTGCCTGAGGGGATGCTCGTGATCGACGCGCACGCACATCCGGACCAATTCTACTATCTCGGCGCCCCCGGGCGCATTGACCGGAGTTCGACTCTTGAACAGATCGGGGCCCTCGGGATGAATGCCAGCTCGTTTGCCGCTCTCGGGGACGAGAGTAATTTTAACTTCGTCCTTCATCAACTCGACTACGTTCTGAGACTGGAAAGCCGGGGTAAAGTGAAGGTGGTACGCAGTTTTCAAGATTTGCCGTACGACGTTGAACAGGAGCGATTTGTCCCTGGAGCGATTCTCGCGCTTGAGTCCGGTCATGCACTGGACGGTCCGCAGACGGCGCTCGATCGTCTCGATGCAGCCTACCAAAAGGGCGTCAGGATGCTCACCCTGATCCATAAACGCGACAACCAACTTGGCCAGAGCATGGATATTCACGTATATGGGGACGGCACAGGATTGTCCGGCCTAGGCAGGCAGGTTGTCGAACGCATGATATCTCTCGGCATGATCATCGATGTTGCGCATGCCCATTTTGCCACGTTGAAGGATATTACCGATATAGCGATTGCGCACAGCGTTCCCGTGGTCGATTCCCACACGAGTCTCATCCCTGCACCGGCGCGGGTCCCTACAAGGCGTCGTACATGGCAGGAGATGGAAATGGTGGCGCGGACAGGCGGCGTGATCTGCACGTGGCCCTTGAAAGTGAGCACGGGTGCCTACAAGCGGACAACCATTCGCGACTGGGCGGAAGAGAACCTTGCAACGGCGAAACGAATTGGGAACGAACACGTCGGCCTTGGAACCGATGGCGGCGGTTTGCTTCCGGAGAGAGTGGAAGGTTATGACAATATCCTCGATCTACCGAAACTGATCGATGCAATGTCGAGGGCCGGCTTCCCGCGAGGCGAGATCGATAATTACATGGGCAAAAATTTCTTTAGGGTGATCAAGAGAATTCTACGGTAAAGCCGGCGCGGCTTTGTATTTGCAGTGTAGTTTGCCGTCGCGCAATACAGGAAAGAATTTCCCCTTTGGCTGGGTCCGATGAGAGCCAGAAAATGGAGTCCGAGAAGTTTGAGGAATTGAAAAGTGGTTATTCCGGTTCAAGCAACAAGCCTAACGAGGCGCGGGTACCCACCTTGTGGGTGGTACGAAGTCAGGCGCAGTGGATTGGGCCGGAATTACCAGCGGGCGAGGGCGGCCCCCCAGGTGAGTCCTCCGCCGAAGGCCGCCATGAGAAGGTGATTCCCTTTCTTGACGCGACCTTCCCTTACCGCTTCATCCAGAGCGATGGGGATGGTGGCCGCGGAAATATTGCCGTACTTGTGGATGGTGACCACTGCTTTTTCCGCAGGCATCTCGAGTCTTTTCGCGACGGCGTCGATGATCCGGATATTGGCCTGGTGAGGGATGAACAGGTCGATGTCGTCGACGCTCATGCAGTTGTATTCCAGAGCCTCCCGGCATACGTCCGTAAAAGCCCGCACGGCCACCTTAAAGGAATCGGGCCCTTCCATCTTGAGGGTGTGACGGTCAGCGGCCACGGTTTCGTGGGTGATGGGCGAGGCCATGGAACCTCCGCCGGGCAAGAGGAGTTTGTCTCCGTGAGTGCCGTCTGAGTGCAGGTGGACGGATAGCACACCCCGCTCCTCTTCCGTGGGCTGCAAAATAACCGCGCCGGCTCCGTCTCCCCACAACACGCAACTTTCCCTGCTGGTCCAGTTCACGGTGCGGGACATGATCTCGGCCGAGGCGAACAGGATGTTATGGAACTGACCCGTGCGGATGTACTGTTCGGCGACGGAGAGGCCGAAGATGAAACCCGAACAAGCCGCCACCACATCGAATGCTGCCGCCTGAGGAGCTCCGAGCTTGGCTTGCAGCCAGCAGGAAGCGGAGGGACAGGCGCTGTCGGGAGTGATGGTGGACATGACGATCAGATCAATGTCCTTGGGGGTAAGCCCGGCGGCTTCCAGCGCGCGTTGCGAGGCAATGAGGGCCAGATCGGAGGTATTGGTTCCTTTTTCCGCAATGCGTCTTTCGGAAATTCCGGTGCGGGTCCGGATCCACTCATCGGTGGTGTCCACTATTTTTTCCAGGTCGTGGTTGCTGAGAATCTTCTCGGGGAGATAGGATCCCGTCCCTACGATTTTTGCCCGGATCATTGCCGACCTTGCCGCGTGCTCATCGATTCTCCCTTCTGGAACTCCCGAAAATTGCCGGTCCTTGGAAGTCTCCTAAAGCTCAAAACGACGCATATTTATACAATCTTTCCCGCCGCAAAGGCAAGCACAAATTGGCTCGGCTTGGCATTGAAGGAGGGATCTTCCGGAGGTCGTTTTTCATTGAGAAATCTAGGTAAAGGACCGTCACAGGTGGCGCAGTTTCATTTGGTTGGAAGTAAGGGTCAGCGCTCTTGCATCTTCTCGTCCAGGAAACGCTTGAGACGTTCTCGGACCTCTGTCGGCATGTTATTTTGGTGAACTTCGCGGGTTAAGCCGATCGTTTTTCTATACGTCCTCATCATGGCGAGGCAATTTGGGCAATCCTTTAAATGGCCGTCCAGGCGGGCTCGATCTTCGTCGGGCAGGGTACCATCCACGTAATCGATCAGCAGCTGGTTCAGCTCCTCGCAACTGATCCCGCCGGACGCCATCATCCGGCGGCTCAAAATGGTCCAGGCTTTCTTCAAAAGGTTAAGCACTCTTCCCCGCTCCTGTGTCATTTTTCTGCCTGCCCGTAGTGTCCAAGTACCGGGAGAGATTCTCCCGTACGAATAGACGAGCCCGGTGTAATCTTGATTTTACCGCAGCCACCGATAGACCACAAACCTGCCCCGCTTCCTCGTTGCTGAGACCCTCCACGTCACGGAGAATCAGAATTTCCCG
>DATEAK010000004.1:0-4162 GCA_035288405.1 bacterium
CCACGGTGACCGACGCGGATCTCCTGCTGGGCTATATCCCGGCGGATTATTTTTTGGGAGGGGAGATCTCCCTGGATGTGGAGCTGGCGCGCAAAGCGGTGCAAAAACTCGCCGGCCGATTTGGCATGGATCCACTGCAGGCCGCCCAATCCATTTACACCACAGTGAATTCATTCGTGGCGGACAGCATTGCCGAGGTTTCCACCAAGAAGGGCTACGACTGCCGGGATTTTGCCCTGATCGTGGGGGGCGGGGCCGGCGCGGTGCACGGTCCCGCCATTGCCGAGCGTATGGGCATTTCCACAGTCATTGTTCCTCGCTTTGCGGGCCTCTACAGTGCCTTCGGAATGTTCGCCATGGAGATCGGCCGGGATTACGCGCGCTCCAACATTTGCCGGGTGGACAGGGCCGACCTGGACCTGATCAACCGTCTCTATAAAGAGATGGAAGCCGAGGCCCTGGGGGCCATGAGGGCGATGCATGTTGCCGAGGCCGACGTGACCTTGACCCGCACGGCGGACATGCGGTACACAGGGCAATTCCACGAAGTGGAAGTGGAGATGTCCCCGGGAACACTGACCCCGGAGCATTTGAAGGAGGCCGTGGCGAATTTCCACAAGCGCCACCATGAGCTGTACACCTTTTCCATGGGTTTTCGAGCCGTGGAGTTTCTCACTTTCCGGCTGAAGGCCACGGCCCGCAAGGCTCCCTTCCAGCTTGAAGAGATCGCCCAGGGGGAGGAGAACCCGGAGGGGGCCCTGAAGCGCAGGAGGAACTGCATCTTTGAAGGGAAGACCTTCGATGTGCCGGTGTACGATGGGGAGAGAATTCTAGCGGGAAATTTGATCCAGGGGCCGGCGATTCTCGAGGAGAAAACCACGACGGTGGTCGTCCCGCCTTCGTTCCAATGCTGTGTTGACCGGTTTAAAAATTATATTTTGAAGAGAAAGGTGTGACAGCTCGCGCTTTGGGTCAAAGCAAAGCATGCGAGGAGGGTAAGGCGTGGTACTAAAAACAGTGGGTATTCTGAGTCTCGGAGAAATGGGAGAGCAGTGGGCGCGCGTTCTCTCTTCGCACGGTGTCCGCATAGGCACTTGCAGCAACGGGCGAAGTCCTCGCACGTTAGAGGCGGTGCAGCGTTGCGGCGCATCACAGATGGAAAACGTAGAGGATCTGGTGAAAGTCAGCGACCTGATCGTGTCCCTGGTGCCCGGCGGAGCTTCACTGGATGTGGCCGGCAGAGTTGCACAGGCCATCAAGAGCACCGGGAAAAATGCTCTATTTCTGGAAGCGAATGCCATCTCTCCCGCCAGGGCTCAGGAGATTGCCGCCTTGGTGATCCAAGCGGGTGGAGATTGTATTGACGGCGGAGTGATCGGCGCAGCGAGCCAGTTGACCAAAGGAACTTTTACTGTTCTTTCCGGGCCTCGGGCCAATGAACTGGAGACCCTGGGTTCGTTAGGCCTTTCGGTTGAAGTGGTGGGGGACAAGGTAGGCCAGGCCTCGGCCCTCAAGATGATGAACGCAGGACTTTTCCATGGCCTGACGACCCTTATGCTTGAGCTCTTATTT
Organism: bacterium; assembly: GCA_035288405.1. Classification (GTDB taxonomy): domain Bacteria; phylum JACPSX01; class JACPSX01; order JACPSX01; family JACPSX01; genus JACPSX01. Next base: position 1,573 of record DATEAK010000004.1, read on the forward strand.
GGAGCCGGTCGGTGGGGCATCTTGCCTCAAGTCCTAAGACTCTATGAGCGCAGATCTCCCGGCATGCTTAAGCACCTTGCACCTCTCCTTGAGACGACATCACGGCATGGTCACCGCCGATCTCACGAGATGGCTGAACTTCTCGAGGCTTTTTCCACGGTCGAGTTCAGCCCTCGCAGTATTGCGACCAGTCGCGACATCCTGAGTGAGATGGCCCATTTGGAACCAGCGAAGTCTCAGGAATGGAGTGAAATCATCGCTACGTTCACGGAGTTCAGGCAACACGGAACGTCTCCACGCTGACCGGTGCGGAGAGACTTTAAAAAAGGAAGACGAAGATGGGAGTTGAGACAAGGATCGATCAAGCCACGTTGACCGTCGTGTGGCATGGGTTGCAGCGAATCTGTCGAGAGATGAGGTACCTGATTGACCGCACGGCTCAAAACTTTCTCATTGCCCAGATGCATGATGTGTCTGTAGGGATTTGGGATCATCAAGCTCGCACGGTGGCCATCCCCACGGGGCTACCCGCCCAATACATCGGGGGAAAGCTCTCTGTACGCCAAATTCAGGAGGAGTACGGAGATAAAATTTACCCTGGTGACGTTTTTTTGGTGAACGATCCATACCATGGGCACTGCTGCCACGCTCCGGACTGGGGATTTTTTAAACCTATCTTTTTCCGGGATGAACTTCTTTTCTTCGGTCTGGCTCGGGCTCACCAGGAGGATACGGGAGCCGCCTATCCGGGAGCCTACTTCCACAATCCTTACGACATCCATTCGGAGGGGTTACTGATTCCTCCGATCAAAGTTTTTGAAAAAGGTGTGGAGTGCAAAGAGATTTACAAATTGATATTGAATAATGTGCGTTTCCCGGAAGGAGTTCGGGTCGATAATAATGCCCAACTGGGCGCATTGAACCTGTGTGAAAACCGGTTGCAGGAACTTCTGGAAAAATACAGTCGAGATGCGGTTGTCGGCTGCGTTGAGGAGATGATCAACAGGACCGAAGCCGTGATTCGCCAGTCGATACTCAAGATTCCTGACGGGACCTATTATGGGGAATCGGCCACCGACGACGATGGCGTGAATTTGGAAGTGCCCGTATGGGTGCGCTGCGAGATCACCATCCGGGGGGATGAAATGGTGATCGATTTTTCAAAAAGTGATCCTCAGCAGAAAGGGTTTATTAACGCGACTTATTTCACGACGTATAGCTGCGCAATGGCGGCCGCTATCCTGTTTTTTGACTCGTCTCTGGCCCCCTATCACAATGAAGGAACCATGAAACCCATCGAAGTGATCGCCCCGGAGGGACGTGTGGTCAATTCACGCTATCCCGCGCCGACCGGAGGTGCGCCCGTGAACGTCGGGGGGAATATCCTCGAATCGGTCGTCATGGCCCTGTCTGCGGCCCTTCCGGAGCGTGCCGCCGCCTGCTGGGGGCGCCGGTACGGGCATTACGTTTATGGTGAGAACCCGCGCACCGGGCACCTGTATGTAATGCCGGGTTACGAAGCGGAAGGGGGAGCGGGAGCCGTTACGGGTTATGACGGCTACCATGGGACCGGAACGCTTGGCACTCTCGGTGAACTGAACCGCGGGAACATCGAAGATATTGAAATCCGATATCCGTGGCGGATGTTGTGCCAGGAAATGCGGGTGGATAGCTGCGGGGTCGGCAAGTGGAGAGGAGGCGCAGGGCTGCGCTGGGGCGGTCGAAACGAGGGCGGGCCGGCGGGATTCCACACGGGAGCCGGGCAAGGGGAAATCACTTCCGCTCCCGGTGTTCAGGGCGGGTGGTCCACTTTTCCGAATCGGGGATGGCTTGTGCGCAATGGCGAGGAGAGTCCGATCCGTTGCCACCGGTTGTATCAGTTGCAACCGGGGGATGTTGTTTGGAAGGAAACGGGGGGAGGAGCCGGGGTAGGAAATCCGGAAGAGCGAGATCCCCGGAAGGTCTGGGAAGATGTTGTCATCAATCAATTGGTGACTATCGAGGCGGCGCGGGATATGTACAAAGTGGTCATCGACCCCGATACTTTGACGGTTGATGAGGAAAAGACTCGCCTGCTGCGGGCAAGTCGTTCATCATTTTAAATTGCCTTCTCCTACTGCGAGATGAGAGTTCCCAATCTTTCCCTCTCGATGACAGGTGAAGGTTTTAAATTTTTCCCTCGCCCCGTTGGGGAGAAGGGAGGGTGAGGGGGACTGAGAAGTGGCATTGAAGATTCACTACCTGGGACTCGTGCGAGCCGCGGCCGGTTGCGATGATGAAGAAGTTCCGCTTCCTCCCGGCGGCACCGTGAAGGATCTCCTCGAAACACTCGCGCAGCGCTACGGCCAAAAGTTTTTCCGCAGCCTCGTGAACAGTCGAGGCGAGCTTCACAACGGAGTCCGCATCCTTCTCGGTCAGACAGATTTGCCGGCGAACCAAGCCCTTAACACCTCTCTCAATGAATCTTCCGAAGTAACTTTTCTTGTTCTCGCCCGGCCCATGGCCGGCGGCTGAGACAATCAATAACTCTATAGCGGCCCCTCACCCCAACCCTCTCCCCTCAGGGGGCGAGGGAATTATTGCTCATTTT
>DATEAK010000005.1:0-3795 GCA_035288405.1 bacterium
GCAAGAACTTAAGAGTCCCTCCCCTGGGGGAGGGTCAGGGTGGGGGTGAGCAATTGCTTCTACTCGTTGTAGTCGACGTAAACCGTCTTCAGTTGGCTGTAGAAATCGATAGCCGCCCGGCCCATCTCCCGGTGTCCGAACGATGAATCCTTCATGCCGCCAAAGGGCACCTGGAACTCCACGTTCGCCGTCGGGAAGTTCACCATGACCTGCCCCGACTGGGTGCGCTTGATGAATTGCTGGGCCTTGCTCAAGCTGCGGGTGCACACGGCCGAGGCCAGGCCGAAATCGACGTCGTTCGATTTGGCCAGAGCATCTTCGAAGTTATCTGCCGGGATGATGCTCAGGACCGGACCGAAGATTTCCTCCCGGGCGATGCGCATCTTGGGGTTCACGTCCGTAAAGATCGTGGGCTCGATGAAGAACCCTTTCTCGTAATCTCCACCCGTGAGCCGGTGGCCCCCGAGAATCAGCTTGGCTCCTTCCTTCTTGCCGATCTCGATGTATTCCATATCCGTACTGAGTTGTCCCTCATCTACTGCGGGTCCCATGTAGCAATCCTTGTCCATCGGGTTGCCGACTTTGATCTTTTTGGCTTCCGCCAGGAGCCTGTCCGTATATTCCTGGAGGATCGCCTTCTCGACGATGACGCGGCTGGTGGCGGTACAGCGCTGTCCCGTAGACATGAAGGCCCCCTGCATGGTGAGGGAAACCGCTTTGGACAGATCCGCATCCGCCAATACTACCAGGGGATTCTTCCCCCCCATCTCGAGTTGGGTTTTGATCAAGCGGGGCGCCGTCTTCTCCATGACCGATTTGCCGACTCCGCAGGATCCTGTAAAGGAGACTGCTTTCACGATGGAGTTCGTGATCATCTCGTCGCCGACCCGGGAACCGGGACCGGTGACGAAGTTGATTACCCCCTTAGGGACTCCGGCTTCCACCAGGATTTCCACCAGCTTGAGAGCCGTCATGGGAGCCTGCGAGGCCGGCTTCAAAATCACCGTGTTTCCGCAGGCCAGGGCCGGCGCGGTCTTCCAGGCCGGAATGGCAATCGGGAAATTCCAGGGAGTGATAATGGAAACCACGCCCAGGGGAATTCTCTCCGTGTACAGGAAGAGGTTCTTCCATTCCGAGGGGGTCGTCTCTCCACAGAGCCGGTAGGCTTCCCCTCCGAAATACTTGAAGAGGTACGCCGAGTAGAGGACTTCTCCTATAGCTTCGCGAATCGGTTTCCCTTCTTCCCGGGTCAAGATCGCGGCAATGTCCCGGAAGCGCTGCTCCAGGAGTTCACCGGCCTTATAGAGAACTCTACCCCTCTTGGGTGCGGGGGTTTCCGCCCACGCCGGGAATGCCTCCTGGGCGGCCTGCAGAGCCGCTCGAACATCTTCCCGGGTCGACTGCTGGAAATTTCCCAGGTTTTCGCTGGTATCGGCCGGGTTCAGATTGGCGAAGGTTTCTCCGGAAGCGGATTCCACCCACTCCCCGTTGATGTAGTTGCGGAAGGTTTCTGCCATGACGTTTTCCCCTCACGAAAATGGCCACGGGAGGCCGGTAGGTTTCTTGAGAGCGTGTAGATAATTCGAAACCATTATAGCATGTGAAGACCGCCTGCGCCCGCCGGGAAGGTTGGGTCTGGAGCGAGTTGCCGACCAGCGCTGCCTCTGGTAAGTTGTTTTCACCTCATGCCTGCCGCTAAGGGAGGCGTGGGCTTTCGAGGGGGACAAACGATGGTTTTGTTGAGCCGCGAAGAAATTCAGACCCGCATCGGGCAACTCCAGGGCTGGGAATTTTCAGGCAATGTGCTGACCCGGCAGATCCTCTTCCCTTCGTTCAAGGATGCGATTGCCTTCGTGAATCGAGTTGGTGATGTGGCCGAGGCGGCGGATCACCACCCGGACATTACAATTCAATATCGCAAGGTGACCTTAAGCTTGTGGACTCACAGCGAGGGCGGCGTGACTCGCAAGGACTTGGATTTGGCGGCGCAGATCAATCGCCTGTGAGCTTTCGCGTTTGCTTGTCTACTCCCAGTTTGTGCCCGAGAATCCGCCGACATCCCCCATCCTTTGTCCCGGCTCCGGCCCGGGTCATTGACGTGGTGGAAAATCACCTCCCCAAACCCAGAGATCTGGAAAGCAACGAGGTGTTTGACTTGCGCCGGGAAATCGTGTGGAAATTAAAAAGGCAGGAAAACTAAGGGTGGACGGACTCGAGAAACCAGTCCGCCGGTATCTTACGGCCCAGTCCCAACCGTTCGGCTTCTTTGAGCACCGCAGCCCCTGCGGCGGCAAACTGAATCCCCAGACCGGCGCTGGCGGGAAGCCCCTGGCCGCTGCCGACGAAGAGAGTGATTTCCTGGGAATTCCGGCGGCCGGTCTCGGCTCCCGTGAGGATCTTACCGAGCTCCCGAATCTTGGGATTCAGAGAAGACCGGGCGGGCTTTTCCTCGCCCCAGGTCGGTCCGCGGCCGGGAGGATAAAAGAAGGTGGGAGTCTCGCGGGCGCGAACCGCGATGAGATCCGCCCGTGCGAAAGTGGTTTCATCCATCTCCAGACTGAGAACGGAATTGACGTGCATGCCCGCAGTGAGCCATTCTCCGTTAAACACCGGCTCCAGTGCGTTTGTAGCTGCGACGATGATGTCGCTCCCTTCCACGACGGGTTGGGGACCGTCCATCGGGTGCAGGGGGATGCGAAGGCGTTCGCTCCAGCGCCGGCAAAACTCCAGGAGATGGTCCCGGGTCGGACTGTACACTTTGATCTCGGTAATGGGGCGAACCTTGAGGAGGCCTTCCACTTGGGCTCCGGCTTGCCAACCGGTTCCTAGGAGCCCGGCAATCCGGCTGTCGGGCCGGCTCAGGATTTTCGCGGCCAGAGCACTTGTGGCACCCACCCGCATTTTTTGCAGGTAGCCGTCGGGCATGACGGCCAGCAGCTCGCAGGTCTCCAGACTGAAAAGTAGAACCAGCCCCACCCATTTCCCCTTGGAATTGGGCAAGGTCTCCCTGCGTTTGATCCCATCGTGAAACGCTTGTTGGATCTTCTCGGAGGTGACTCGCAATGCCATTACCCGGCTTTCGGGAATTGCTCCTTCCATGGATTTGAACAGGTAATGAGTATCGGGGCGATCGGTGGGAAGATACGTGTGAGAGCGGGGGCGGTTCACGGCCCGCCCTTCTCCCAGGGAGCGGAAGGCTCTCTCCATGGCCTCCAGGCACAGGTCCATGCTCAGGACCTGCGCCACTTCTTCGTTGGTCAAAATGAGGGGCAAAGGACGATCCTTACTTCTCTACTGACAGCCGATCAACCGCCGTAAAGCTTGCCGATGTACCCCGAAGTTTCCAACTGCTCCACGTGGGAGGCGTCGATGAAGCGCTCGGGCTTCTCGGCCCGGTCCTTCGGATCTCTTTCCCCCAGGTAGTTCAAGATCGACTGGATCGACTCCGGAGTCGGTTTGGGAGACCGCGGGTGCTTGGCGGCGTAAAAGTTGTAGGACTGCTCCAGCAGACGGCGGTCTTTCATTTTGAGGTACGCGGCGATGGAGCGGATCGAGGGCTCTTTCTGGGTCTTGTAGAAGTGAGTCCCATCGACCATGGCCTTGGTGAAGTTGCGGATCACCTCGGGCCGTTCGCGGACGATCGTGCGGGTGGTGGCGATGGCCGTGGCCAGGAATTTAAAGTCCACTTCGCTCAAGTCCAGCAGGGCCTTGTATCCGGCCTCCCGGGCCATCAGATCCACGGGGGGCTGGAGAACGGTGGCCTGCGCGGATCCCGCTTCCAGGGCGGCAAATCGA
>DATEAK010000006.1:0-3382 GCA_035288405.1 bacterium
TGCGGAAAAGCCTAGAGGAAGAAACTCGCACTGTCTTGTCTTCCTTGAGTGAGATGGAAGAGAGGATCATCCGTATGCGATTCGGGATTGGAGAAGACCGACGCTACACCTTGCGGGAAATTGGGAACATTTTCCACCTGAGTCGCGAGCGTATTCGGCAGCTTGAAGTGAGGGCGATCAAGAAGCTGCGCCACCCTGTCCGAACGCGAGACCTCGGGACTTTCATTGAGGTTTAGGACCGTCTCACCGCGGACAGATCCCTCGCAAGTGATCCTACCCCCAAAGGGGGTGACTGTTTGAAAGATCAGTTGCCCCCTCACACCTTCGCAGTGGGGTGGGACCGGATTTTCGATTGCAAGCGGCAAGTCCTCTTCCCCTTCCACAATACTCCGGAAGCTTGGACTGTAAGTTTCAGCAAAAGAAGGGGAACCCCTAAATTGTTTTGACGCGAGCCCCTCCGTCCAGGTATTTCTGAGACATGGTCTTGCTACATGGAGGGGGAGGGTCATGAGCCGAAATCTCGGAGATGTTCTTCCAGATACACTCTTTTCCCTGCTGGATGGAAGCAACCTGAGCTCCAAGAGAGGGAAGGCGTTTCTGGCGGTCACCCAGGATTCGGAAGGCTGGCCCCATCCGGCTCTGCTGTCCTACCTGGAAGTAGCCGCTCGAGACCTCCGGAACATCCGTCTGGCTACCTGGTCCAACAGCAGCACCAGTAAGAATATGAGAGGGAACGGGAAACTCACCCTGGCCTTTGTCGACCAAGGGCTCACGTACTACGTTAAAGGGCAGGCAAAAGAAATTCAGGAGGAACTGGAAGGGTACCCCGGGTTGTCTCTCTTCAATATGGAGGTTCTGCAGGTGCTGGAGGACATTGAGACGCAGACGCCCATCACCAGCGGGATCTTATTCGATCCTTCTGACGTGAACGAATATGCGGAGATGAACGAGCAGCTCATCCGGGCGATCCTGCGTTAGAGGAAAGCGAAGGAACCGGAGGGGGAGAGTGCCATGTCGCTGGAAATCTCTGAAGCCATTCAGGAGTTCCTTCGCAGGGGACGGATCGCGAGAATGGCGACCCGGCGGAAGGACGGGGCTCCTACCATTGTTCCGATCTGTTACGCGTTCGACAGGGATAACCTCTACACCCCGCTGGATGAAAAACCAAAAACCGTCCCTTACGAGCGACTTGCCCGGGTCCAAAATATCCTGGCCGACCCACGGGTTTGCGTGCTGGTGGACCGTTACGGGGAAGATTGGTCGAGCCTGGCCTATGTCCAGGTCCATGGTGCTGCCCATCTTGCAAAAGATGGGGAAGAATGGAGGCAGGCACTGGAACTTCTTGAGGAGAAATATTGTCAATATAAACAAATGGGGATTGCCAGGAAGGCTGTGCCCGTCATTATGATCGTGCCTCTGAGAGTTTACAGTTGGGGGGTCGATACAGGGTCGTCGGAGACGGAGGTTGGCCTTGACATGGACAGCCCACACTGCTAGCGTTCAAAGAGGCAGAGGTCGGAAGCTGCCGGAATTGAGAGAAGGAGACTGAAACGTGTTGCAAAAACCAGTAGCTCTAACCGTTGCGGCGGTGTTTCTGAGTGTGGTACTCGCTGCGTGCGCATCCGAGCGAACCTACCAAGGGGCGGCGGCGGGTGGAGGAATCGGTGCCATTGCGGGCGTTCTCCTGGACAAGCATAATCGTTGGCGAGGGGCCGCCCTGGGCGGCGCCCTGGGAGCCTTGATGGGTGGTACGATCACGGAAATTGCCAGCCGGGCTTCCCAGGAATCGGCCCAGAAGAATCAACCGGTGGTCTACAAGAGCGAGGACGGAACTCAGAAGGTGGAGGCCACCCCGGTAGGATACAACGCCCAAACCAAGTGCCATAAGGTTCGGGAAAGAGTGTACCAGGGCGATCAGGTCGTCAAGGACGATACCAAAGAGATCTGCGAGAGCAACAAGACCGAGCCCAAGTACTGATCGGGCAGGACAACTGATTCTCCACCAGGCGGGCGGAAACTTCCGTTCCGCCTGGTTTTTTACAGGGCAGGCAATTTCTTTTCCCAAGGTTCCTTGAAACTCTTTCTCCCGTTCTGACAGCGAAAATGTCTTCCAGCAGGGAGGTTTCCATGAGCACCGCAATCGTCGATTTGAAATCCTATCTTCCCCAGCTCTCCATCCAGGAGCGAGATCGCAGATGGCGGGCCGTCCGGGAGCGCATGGCGGAGAAGGGGATCGATTGCCTGATCGTGTGGGGGAACACGTTTTCCCAAGGTCTGGCCATGGCCAACGTCCGCTACCTGACCCAGGTCGGAACCTGGCACGGCGGCATTGCCCTCTTCCCGGCCAGCGGGGAAGTCACGCTGTTCAGCGGCCCGCCCCACATGAGCGCCCCGTACAACGGCTATCTCGCCGCCCAGGATTGGATCCAGGACATCCGCCCATACTCCATGAAGGCCATCGTTGCAGAAATTGAAGCGCGGGGGCTGGAGCGCGGGCGCCTCGGGATGGTGACTTGCGGCAACGTGGTGGCGGGAAATAACCTGACCTACCATGATTACGTGGCTCTCACGACAGGCCTGCCCCAGGCAATCTTCACGGATGCAAGCGAGATCATCGACGACCTGCGCCGGATCAAGAGCCCGGAAGAAATTGCGATGCTGGAAAAGTCCGGGGCCATTGCCCGCAAGGTCGTGGATACGATGATTCAAACGGCGGCTCCGGGAGTGGGAGAAAACGAGCTCTACGCGGCCATGATCCACACCCAGCTCGTGGAAGGGGCGGAGCCTAGCATATTCATTTTGATGAATTCGGGCTCCATCAACGGGAACGGGAGCATGCGCCAAAGGCTCATTCACGGCAACGATCAGCCCATGTGCCCGCACCGCCGCAAGCTCGAGCGCGGAGATCTGGTGATTTGTGAATTTCACGTGAGCTACGGCGGCTACCTCTCGGCCGTGGAGTTCACCGTTGCCGTAGGCGAGCCTCCCAAGGAGATCAGGGAACTACACGCAGTAGCCGTGGAGTGCCTGCAAGCGGGCATCGAACACTTCCGGCCCGGTGTGACCGTGCACGAGCTCGCGGCTGCCATGCGCAAGCCTGTTCTCAGTCGGGGCCTGGACTACCTGGAGCTTGGTTTTCACAATCACGGCCTTTCCTCCGCCGACTTTCCGACCATCGTCTACAAACCCGGTCAGGGTCGCATGGGCGGAGACGGGATGCCCGATTTCGCCTTCCAGGCGGACATGGTCTTCGGCACCAACATCGACATTCACAACCCGCGCTGGAAGACGGACGTTGGGGTCATGTTCGGAGACACGATTCACGTCACGCCTTCCGGAGGCCGCCGCCTCGTGGAAATTCCCCTGGAGCTGCCGGTCAAGT
>DATEAK010000007.1:0-17417 GCA_035288405.1 bacterium
AGTGGTTATTGACAAGGACATAGATGCCTGGAAGGTGATCCCCATGATCTCCCACACCAAGAGAGATCCCGGGCGCACACTGGGCGGCGGGAATACGCTGGTGACGGGCAAATATTTTTGGGGCGGGACACACATCAGTTACAACCGCATGAACTTCCGCGGACCCAATTTCTCCAGCTTCCAGATTTCTCCGGGTTCCCACACAGATATGATTGCTACGGAGTGGTACCGCAAGGAGCCGATCCCCATGACGATCAATATGGGGGTGCCCCCCGCCTGCACGCTGATGGCGGGAGCGGGTTTCGTTTATATGATCCTGCACAAGGGTTCTGATGAGCTGGGCGTGGCGGGAGCCATGCAGGGTTCTCCCATCGAGATCGTCAAGGCCCGCACCGTGGATGCCTACTCCATCGCTCAGGCTGAGTATGTTATCGAGGGGTATCTGGATACGACTCAGAAAGTCTGGGAGAGCGAGGAAGCCGAGAGGACCGGAAAACAGGGAGTCTATCCGTTCCATCCGGAATGGTCCGGATACATGGGTAAGGCCTACCGGACTTACAAGTTCGTGGTGACTGCCATCACTCACAGGGCCGAGAAGCCGATTTATTACCCGCTCGTCGTGCACGGGTTCGACGATCATTACATCGACGTCATGATGCGGGAAGCCTGCTTCCTCGAGCTTGCCGATCGGATCAGCCCCGGTCTCTGTGTGGATACCCACATTCCCATGTCCATGACCGATTGGGGCGGAGCGATCTTCCAGATCAACAAGCGGCGCCAGCGCGACGAAGGCTTGCAGCGCAACATTCTCTCCGCGGCTCTTTCCTCTTCCTTGGGAATGAGAATGGCGATCGCAGTCGATACGGACATCGACATCTACAATGTGGAAGATGTCATGTGGGCGCTGGTAACCCGCACGACTCCCTACCATATCCAGCCGGTTTGCCAGGGTGGATTCGGTCAGACCTTCCAGCCCGCCGAGAGAAGCTCGGCTGGAGATCGGGACTGGACTCAGACGAACATCCGCTTTTCGGGCGGGATGGCGGTCGACGCCACGGTCCCGTTCCAGTACCGGGAGGCGTTTCAGAGACCCCCGTACCCGATCGAGGTGGCGGATCTAAGCAGGTGGTTCAGCAAGCAGCAGATTGAAAAGGCCAAAGAGGGGATGACGGAATACGGCAAGTATCTGGCCCAGACGGGATTCTAGTGGAATTTCAGCGAATATCAGACAAGAGGCAGGGAACAATCCCTGCCTCTCGTTTTGTGTCGGTGTTCCGAGTGCAGGCAGGATAGATTCAGGCGGAGGGAGAGCCGGGCGATGGATAAGGTTTCGAAGCAGCCTGAGGGAATCTTAGCTCCTTATCGGGTTCTCGATCTGACCGACGATCTCGGTTTTCTGTGTGGAAAAATTCTGGGGGATATGGGGGCCGATGTTATTAAGGTGGAACCCCCCGGAGGCGATCCTTCCCGGAATATTGGCCCGTTTGTGGACGGTGTCCTCGATCCGGAAAAGAGTCTCTACTGGTTTGCGTACAACACCAGCAAGCGCGGGATCACCCTCAACCTTACCGAGAGAACAGGTCAGGAACTCTTCAAACGTCTGGCCAGGAAGGCTGATTTCGTCATTGAATCTTTTCCTCCGGGGACAGTGGAGAGTTGGGGGCTTGGTTACGAGACTCTGAAGCGGGAAAACCCTCGGATCCTCCTTACCTCCGTCACATTTTTTGGTCAAACGGGACCCTATAGCCGTTATAAAGCTTCCGACATCGAAATTATGGCCACGTCGGGAGCCATGTCGCTGTCCGGCGAGAGAAACGGGCCGCCTCTCAGGATTTCATTCCCCCAGTCTGCGATGTGGACCGGCATGCACGCGGCGGCGGGGACGCTTCTGGCTCATTACGAGCGCGAGCTGAGTGGCGAGGGCCAACACGTGGATGTGTCGGCTCAGGCAAGCACCCTTTCCTCCTTGGCTCACGCTCCTGCCTGTTGGGATTTGAACCGGGATGACCCACACCGGGAAGGCATCCTGATGACGGGGCGCAGTATTACAGGGGCCGTGATGCAAGTGTTCTGGCCGTGCCAGGATGGATACATTAATTTTATTGTCTATGGGGGCCCGGCCGGCCGCAAGACGAACCTGGAGCTCGTGAAGTGGATGGACAGCAAAGGGATGGCTCCCGCCTATCTCAAAGAGATTGATTGGGACAAGTTCGACATTTCCACAGCGACGCAGGAGCAAATCGACGCCATCGAGAAACCCGCCGGGGAATTCCTTAAAACATTAACCAAAGCCGAGTACTTCGCCGGCGTCGTGGAGAGAGGCATGCTCGGATACCCGGTCCAGAACCCGGAAGATATCTTCAACGATCCCCAACTGGAGGCCAGGAACTTTTGGGTGAGCCTGCCTCATCCTGAGCTGGGGCGAGAGATTCCCTATCCTGGTGCGGCGGCCCTTTTCTCGCAGGGGAGTTGCACTCCCCGCTGCAGGGCCCCGCTGATCGGGGAGCACAATCGCGAGATCTATGAAGGGGAGTTGGGTCTCAGTCACGAGGAACTGACGATTCTCAAGCAAGCGGGCGTCATTTGACCCCGCGTTGAAAGAGGTAAGATCGCCATGGCAAAGCGGGCCCTGGAAGGAATCAAGGTGGTGGAGTTTGCCGCCTTTGCGGCGGGACCCGGGATCGGCAAGCACCTGGCTGATCATGGCGCCCAGGTGATCCGAGTCGAGTCCAGGAGCCGCCCCGATGGATTTCGAACTCATTATCCTCCCTTCAAGGACAACAAACCGGGGCTGAACCGGTCGGGCTGCTTCTCTTTCTTCAACAATAACAAATACAGCGTAACCATCAATCTCAAGGTCCCGGGGGCAGTGGAGCTGGCTAAGCGCTTGGTGGCGCGAGCGGATATCGTCATTGAAAACATGACCCCGGGCACGATCGGACGCTTGGGACTGGGATATCAGGAGCTGATCAAGGTGAAACCCGACCTGATCATGCTCAGTACTTGCAATCAAGGGCAAACCGGGCCTCACGCTTCCCATCCCGGCTTCGGATCCCACCTTTCTTCATTGAGCGGATTTAGTCACTTTACGGGGTATCCGGGAAAAACCCCGCTGCTGCTTTATGGCCCCTACATTGATTTTATCGGTGAAGGATATGGGTTAATCTGTATTCTTGCGGCCCTGGACTATCGCAGACGTACCGGGAAAGGCACCTTCATCGACTGCGCTCAGTACGAGAACGGCGTCCAGTTTCTCATTCCTGCCATGCTCCACTTTACAGTAAACGGCAAAATCATGGAACGCATGGGCAACCGCCATCCAGCGGCGGCCCCCTGTGGTGCCTTCCCTTGCCAGGGGGATGACCAATGGTGTGCCTTGAGTGTGTTTGCAGACGGCGAATGGCAGGCCTTGCGTAAGGTTATGGGGAATCCCTCCTGGGCCCTGGATCCCAAATTTGACACGGTCCTGGGTCGCAAGAAGCATGAGGACGAACTGGAGGAAAAGATCGCCGGATGGACCCGGCTTTTGACGCGGGAGGATCTCATGGAGAACCTCCAAAACGTCGGGATTCGGGCGGGCATCGTAAATACCATGGGGGGACTGTTCAGCGATTTGCAGCTTGATCATCGCAAGTTCTGGCGCGGCATCAACCATGCGGAGATGGGCTGGCACCATTATAAGACGGGGTCGTTTTTCCTCACGAAAACTCCCCCAGAGGTGACCATGCCGGCACCTTGTTTGGGGGAGCACAACCGTTACGTGTTCCTTGAAGTTCTGGGGATGGCCGAAACAGAGTTCGAGGAACTGGTCTCACGGGGCGTTGTCGAATAAATCGTGGGACTTTCTTGACAACGGTGTCTGAAACGGATAAAAGGTCCAAATAAACCGTACTAGCCAAACGTCTCAAGAAAAATAAAGAAGGCAATGATGCCAGAAGGGTCGGAGCAAAAGAGCCGTGTTCGTAGGTTGACGGTGGCCATCTCCGGGGCTTCCGGGGCGATTTACGGAGTGCGGCTTCTGGAGGCCCTGCAGGGTACCGATATCGAAACCCACCTGCTGTTATCGAAGCCCGGAGAGCGCACGGTGGTGGAGGAGACGGGCTATCGGCTGGATCGGGTGAAAGCCATGGCTACTGTGGTTCACAACATCCACGATATCGGGGCAAGCATCGCCAGCGGTTCCTATAAAACCATGGGAATGGTCATTGCGCCCTGTTCCATCCATACTCTCTCCGCGATTACCTACGGCATTACGGATAACCTGATGACCCGGGCCGCCGATGTGGTTCTCAAGGAGCACCGGAAGCTGGTCTTGCTGGTGCGCGAGACACCACTCCACGTTGGACACCTTCGTACTATGCTAGCCGCAGCCGAAATGGGAGCCATTATCCTCCCCCCGGTACCGGCGTTTTACAGTTTGCCGAAGACCCTTACAGATATGATTAATCACACGGTTGGAAGGGTCTTGGATCATTACGATATCGATCACCGCCTGGTGAATCGTTGGGGGGAAGAAAAACCTGAAGAGCCCTAGAATTCGGGGCAATAGGAAGCTTCTTTTTCGCTGGACTGTATACCGGCAAAAATGTACCATTGCACTTCATTCTAATTCACGGAAAACAGCGAGAATGGCCGGTTCAGGGGGGCTCGGAGGGGAAGGTGCATATCTGGGCCCGGTCATTATCCAAGCACTTAACGAGCACCATTTAGACTTCTCAAGGGAGGAAAATCATGGCGGATGAGACCAAAGAAGAGGTATTGCTCGACATCTCCGTCAAGGATGCGTCGGGGCTCTACAAGTTTTACCTGAACAACGAGCGGCTCATCATCGGGGTTGTTGGGGTATTCCTGTTCCTGTTCATTTGGGAATACGTGGGGGCCATTGGAGAGCTCGTCAACCCGATCTTTATGAGCGCCCCCTCGCGCATCATTAAAGCGGGCTATGCGATGTTCGCCTCCGGGGAGATTTATAATGACCTGCGGGTAAGCGGATTGGAGCTGGCTTACGGCTTCGGGCTTGCCATCGTGACGGCGATTCCCCTAGGCTTGGCGGCGGGCTGGTACCGGCGCCTGAACTATGCGGTGGACCCCTTTCTGGATGCGCTCAATGCGACCCCCCGGGTGGCGCTGCTGCCCTTGATCATCATCTGGGTGGGCATTGGGATCATGTCCAAGGTGGTCATCGTCTACCTGGGGGCGTTTTTCCCTATCATCATCAACACGCTGGCCGGGGTGAGAACGACGGATGTTCGCCTTCTGAAGGCGGCCCGCAGTTTTAAGTCGAACGATGCGCAGATTTTCAAGACCGTGATTTTGCCCAGCACGGTGCCCTTTATCATGTCGGGATTGCGGCAGGGACTGGGGAGAGCGTTGGTGGGCGTCGTGGTGGGAGAGTTGTACGCGGCGACGGCGGGCATTGGGTTCATGATCACGGTGGCGGGGGCCACTTTCCAGACGGACAAAGTCTTCGTAGGAGTGATTATCGTTGCCGCCGCCGGGGTGGCGCTCACCAAGATTATCGCCGCCTTTGAGCGCCGCTTCGACAAGTGGCGGCCCGGTTTTGAGGGTGTGCAGTAATCATTGGTAATCTTGTGATGAGTTCGAAGTCGTGAAAATCGCCATTTCAACGGACGGGGGAGTGGAGAGGGAAATATGGCCCAAGCAAAACTACAGGCAGTAGGGGTTAGTCTGGAGTATTACCAGCCTCGAACCGGAGGCAGGCTCTTGGCTCTGGACTCGGTCAATCTGTCGGTCCATGAGGGAGAATTCGTCAGCATCGTAGGACCGAGCGGCTGCGGGAAAACGACCTTCCTGAATATCGTCGATGGGTTGCTCGGTGCCACGGCCGGCAAAATTTATCTGAACGGAAAGGAAATTAACAGGCCTGACGTGGACCGGGCCGTGGTCTTCCAGGATGCGTCCCTATTGCCTTGGAGGACGGTGTTTAAGAACGTGATGTACGGTCTGGAATGCCAGGGACGCAACGACGAAGCCGGGGAAAAACGGGGCAAGGAGTTTATCCGGCTGGTAGGTCTTGGCGGGTTCGAGCACCACTTTCCCCACGAGCTTTCCGGGGGCATGCAGCAAAGGGTGAACTTGGCCCGGGCCCTGACCGTGGATCCGGAGATCCTGCTGATGGATGAACCGTTTGCCGCCCTGGATGCCCAGACTCGGGAGATGATGCAGGCTGAGCTGCTGCGAATCTGGGGGGAAACCAGAAAGACGGTGCTCTTCATCACTCACCAGATCAACGAAGCGGTCTTTCTCTCGGACCGGGTGATTGTGTTCAAGTCTCGACCGGGCAAGGTCAAGGAAACCGTGAAGGTTGACTTGCCCCGACCCCGTACCCTGCACTTAAAAAGGGATCGAGCCTTTCTGGATCTGGAAGACCAGGTCTGGACACTGATCGAGGACGAGGTGAAGCGCACCATGGCGGCCGATCAGGTCGTTCACACCTTGTAGGGCCTCACAGGAGTTCTCCGCGTTTCCCTCATCTACCCCAGCGAGGGGTTGCCCGGAATACGCCTGCGTGTCACAGGAAGGGGTCTGTCATGGGATCATACAAAGACCTTAGAGAGTGGCTCCAAAGGGTTCAGGAGTTCGGCGAACTGAAGGTCATTGAGGGTGCCCATTGGAACCTGGAGATGGGTACGATCTCCGAAATCATCTGCCAGGAGAAATCTCCGGTGCCGGCGATCCTCTTCGACCGGATAGTGGATTATTCCCCTGGATACCGGGTTCTCTTCGGACAGAATGCTTCCTTTAAGCGCATGGCCCTGAACCTCGGACTTCCTGTGGACTTGACCAGCATGGCGCTGGTGACGGCGTTGCGGCGCAAGCTGGCCGAGATGAAACCGATTCCACCGCGCTTCGTATCGTCCGGTCCCGTGTGTGAGAATGTCTTGACCGGCGATCGTGTGGATCTTCTGAAATTTCCCGTCCCTTTCATGCATGAGTTGGACGGAGGACGTTACATCGGTACTGCCTGTCTGGTGATCACCCGGGATCCCGACGAAGGGTGGGTGAATTTCGGCACCTATCGAGGGATGGTCCACGACAAAAACTCGATGGCGCTTTATATCTCTCCGGGGAAACATGGTCGCATGCAGCGGGATAAATATTTTGCCCGAAACGAACCCTGCCCGGTGGTAATTTGTGTCGGCCAGGACCCTCTTCTTTTCATGTCCGCGGGCAACGAGTCCGATTACGGACTTTCCGAATACGACTTCAGTGGAGGCCTGAAAGGGGAGCCCATCGAAGTCTTCGAGGGCCGGGAGACGGGTTTGCCGATTCCAGCCCAAGCCGAGATCGTCATCGAGGGGTTCATGGAACCCGGTGATGTGAAGGCCGAAGGACCCTTCGGAGAATGGACCGGCTACTATGCCAGCTCTACCAGGCCTGAGCCGGTGGTGCGGGTGAAGACGATTTATCACCGCAACGACCCGATCTTGTGCTGCGCCCGTCCGGGCCGGCCGCCTTCCGACTACTCGATTGCCAAGTGCCTGGTCAAATCGGCGCTGATTTGGGATCAGGTGGAGCGGGCCGGGATACCGAATGTTCGTGGCGTTTGGTGCCACGAGGCCGGGGGAGGGCGACTCCTCAATATCATCTCCATTGAGCAGGCATATCCAGGGCACGCCCGCCAGGCAGCTCTGGTGGCCTCTCAGGTTCACGCCGGAGCGTATCTGGGGCGGTATGTGATCGTGGTCGATGAGGACATCGACCCGGCCGATACGTTTGACGTGTTGTGGGCCATCTCCACGCGCAGTGATCCGGAGACTTCCATCGACATTTTGCGGCGGTGCTGGAGCGGGCCGTTGGATCCTATATTCCCCAAAGGGAAAAAGGGCTTCAACTCGCGGGCGATCATCGATGCTTGCAGGCCTTACGAGTGGCGGCAGGATTTTCCGCCCGTGGCCGAATCGTCCCCGGAAGTTAGATCGCAGGTTTTGGAGAAATGGCGAAAGG
This sequence comes from bacterium, assembly GCA_035288405.1. Taxonomy (GTDB): domain Bacteria; phylum JACPSX01; class JACPSX01; order JACPSX01; family JACPSX01; genus JACPSX01. Next base: position 7,969 of record DATEAK010000007.1, read on the forward strand.
TAATTTTCGAGTAGGATCCGGTTGGTCGTGAGCCGGCTGGTCATTACAGGTCAGGTCCTCTCCGGTTTGGGAAGAGGGGGCGGCTTTGTCGCCCTGGAATGGGTGCGCCGGGAAATCCTGCAGAAGTTCGGTTTCGAGCCTTACCCGGGTACGCTGAACCTCAAGGTTCTAGATTTTCAGAGCCGCAAGAATCTGGAACTCGCCCGGTCCCTGAGTCCCATTACAATTGAGTCCCCGACCGCCGATTTTTGCAGTGCTCCCGGAGTCCGAGCCAGCGTGGAAGGGATGCCGGCGGCGCTCATCTTTCCTGAAGCCACGGTTCACGAGGAGGTTATCGTGGAAGTGGTGGCAGCGCTCCATATCCGCAGTGCCCTGAGCTTGCAGGATGGGGACCTGGTTCATATCGAGACCGAAATTGGCGGGTCAAACCCGGGTTCCGAGAAGACAAATTCCGTTGACTTTCAAAAGGGCTGAGGATACTCTACGGCCCGCGGAATCCCACGGTGGTTTCCCTGCGCACCGAAATGAAGGAGGTAGAAATGGCGTTCACGGATTTGCGGGATTTTATCGAAAAGGCTAAGGCAATCGGAGAACTGCGGGTTGTCGAAGGCGCCGATTGGAATCTGGAGATCGGCGTCCTCACCGAACTGGCCTGTCATCATGAAAGCCGGCCTGCGATTCTTTTTGACAAGATCAAGGGATACCCCGAGGGGTACCAGGTGCTGGCTAACTCCCTGGGATCCCTCAAGCGGACCGCCCTCACACTGGATCTGCCCGATAACCTCGGCGCCATGGACTTCATCAGAGCCTGGCGCGAGAAGTCAAAGTCCCTCAAGATGATCCCGCCGCGTGTGGTAAAGACCGGACCTCTGATGGAAAACGTTTACAGCGGCAAAGAGATCAACATGCTCAAGTTTCCAACCCCCTTGTGGCATGAGCATGATGGAGGGCGTTATCTCGGCACCGGCAGCATCGACATTACCCGTGATCCGGACGAGGGGTGGGTGAATCTTGGTACGTACCGGGTCATGGTCCACAACGAAGATACGTTGGGGTTTTATATTTCTCCCGGAAAGCATGGCAGGATTCAGAGAGAGAAGTACTTCAACCGTAATGAGTCCTGCAAGGTAGCCGTGTCCTTCGGGCACGACCCTCGCTACTTCCTGGCCGGAAGCATTGAGCTCGATTACGGCCTCTCCGAATACGATTTCATTGGGGCATTGAAAGGCTCCCCCGTGGACGTGATCGATGGGGATTATTCCGGACTACCGATTCCCGCGGATGCTGAGATTGTCATCGAAGGAGAAGCCTTGGCATCGGAACTGATGGCAGAAGGACCCTTCGGTGAATGGACCGGCTATTACGCCAGTTCCACGCGCCCCGAACCGATCATCAAGGTGAAGCGTCTCTACCATCGCAACAACCCCATCATCCTGGGTTCACCTCCCATGAGGCCCCCCTCTGAGTTGACCGCATACCGGTCCTACATGCGCTCGGCGCTGATCTGGGAAGAGATGGAGCGCGCCGGGATTCCCGATGTGAAGGGCGTGTGGTGCCATGAAGCTGGAGGAACTCGTCTTCTGGTCATTGTTTCGATCCAGCAGCGCTATCCGGGGCATGCCAAGCAGGCAGGGGTTGTCGCTTCCCAGTGCCACGCAGGCGCTTACCTGGGACGCTATGTGATCGTGGTTGATGAGGACATTGATCCCAGCAACACGTACGACGTTCTCTGGGCAATGTCTACCCGCTCGGATCCGGAGAAGGACATCGATATTTTGCGGCGCTGCTGGAGCGGTCCCCTGGATCCCATAATCCCCAAAGCGTTGAAGGGCTTCAACTCGCGGGCCATCATCGACGCCACTCGTCCGTTTGAATGGAAAGATGAATTCCCAAGGGTCGCGGAGTCGAGCCCGGAGTTGAGGGAAAAAGTTCGCAAAAAGTGGGAGAAGGTCCTGTTCGGTTAGTACGGTTCCAGGATGAGCAGTTCCCGGTGGCCAAACCCCTGGGAATTGTCGATGAACCAAATGCGCGCCGGGACAATCCGGTAAAAACGCACATTGCCCACCTTGCGGGCCGTCTCGGAGTCCAGACCTGTTTTAGCCACAAGGAATCGTGCGGCAAAGGGGAATTTCTTCAAATAGAGGGCCAGAACCCCGGCTTCCTTGAGCTTTCCCTGCACCAGAGTGGCTTCTCCCTCGATCTGTAATCCTTTGATCTCTTTCCAGTTGTCTGGATCCTCGTTGATGGTGGCCGCCACGGCCGGCGAGGTCCGTAAGTTGTTTCCGTGCCGGGAGGATGGGTCTGAGACAAAGTAGAGGGTGAAGCGGGAATTCACATAGAAGAGAGCAGCCGCTTGGGGAGCATTGCTCCCCTGTGTAGCAAGAGAAAGGGTGTTATGGGTGGCGAGATAATGTAGAATATTTTTTTGTAACGTCTTCGTATTATCCATTGCCGGTCGATCGAGTTCAGCCCCAGGTTTCCCCGGGTGGGTGATTCAGTGACGCGCTCATTCGCGTGGTCTAAAATAGCATGCCTTGCTGGCGGTGTAAACGAAAGGGCTGAGCGGAAAGGAGGAAGGAATGGCGGGTCAGTGGGAGCGGATTCTATACTCTCGAGAAGAGGATGTGTTGCGCATCACGTTAAATCAACCACCGCTCAACATTCTCGATATCCCCATGATGAAGGAAATCAATGAAGCGATACAGGAGGCCCGTAAGGAAAAGGGGCTGAAGCTCCTCGTCATCCAGGCCAATGGAAAGTTTTTCTCGGCCGGGGTGTCGGTGCAGGATCACACGGATGATAAAGTCGAGGAAATGACGAAGGTGTTTCATCAGATGTTTCATAGTCTCCAGGAACTCGATGCGCCCATCCTGGCCCTTGTCAAGGAATCCGCCTTGGGCGGAGGCTGTGAGCTCGCCCTCTTTTGCGACATGGTTCTCGTGTCCGAGCACGCCAAGCTGGGCCAGCCGGAAATCAAGGTCGGCGTCTTCCCTCCGGTGGCGTGTGCAGTAACCCCCTGGCTTATGGGGCTGAAGAAATCTTACGAGTTCGTCCTCGCGGGCGACAACCTGACGGGCTCTGAGGCCAAAGAATACGGCCTTGCGAATAGGGTCATTCCCGCGGAGCGTTGGGATGATGAGGTGAATCGATTCATCAGCCGGATCACAGCCCAGAGTTCGAAGGTTCTCAGCTTGACCAAGAAAGCGGTGAGAACCGCGCTGGACATTCATTTCCGGGAGACGATTTCCAGTCTCGAGAATCTCTATCTGAAGGATCTCATGTCCACTGAAGATGCTCATGAGGGAATTCAGGCATTTCTGCAAAAGCGTAAGCCCGTGTGGAAAGGAAGATAAAGGAGGAAATCGGGATGGACACTCCAAGGATCGAGGTTCCCGATCAGTTCAACGTAGCCACGGCCATGGTAGATGAGAATGTGACCAGCGGGCGGGGCGACCGGGTGGCCATTTATTATGGGGAGCAGCGCTTCACCTACCGGGACGTCCAGAGCATGGTCAATAAAATGGGAAATGCGCTCAAGGGGTTGGGATTGGAACCCGAGCAGCGCGTTTTGTTGCTGCTCCTGGATTGCCCCGAGTTTGTGGCGAGTTTCTTCGGAGCGATCAAGATAGGGGCTGTGCCCATTCCCACAAATACGATGATGAAACCCGCCGATTACGAGTACTTTCTCAATGACAGCCGGGCGCCTGTGCTCGTGGTGCAGGACAGTCTCTTGGAGGTGATCGAACCAATTCGCAAAAACTTGAAGTACGTGCGGCAAATTGTGGTTGTCGGCGAGCCTGCAAAAGGTTACCCGTCCTACAATGAACTGACAGCCAAGGCTTCCGCTGATTTGAAGGCCGCCGAGACCTCCAAAGACGACAGCGCCTTTTGGCTTTACAGTTCGGGGAGCACCGGGTTCCCCAAAGGGGCGGTTCACCTTCATCACGACATCATCTATGCCGTCGACCTCTATGCGCGGCAGGTTTTGGGCATTACGGAAAACGATATTATGTTCTCCGCGGCCAAGCTCTTCTTTGCTTACGGCTTGGGCAATAATCTGTACTTTCCCTTCCGGGTGGGAGCCGCTGCGGTCCTCTATCCGGGGCGGCCGCTTCCCGACAAGATGTTCGAGGTGATCACCCGGTACCGTCCGACAATTTATTACGGCGTTCCGACTCTGTATGGCTCCATGCTTCAATACAAGGAAGACCTGGAGAAAGCGAATCCGGAGATGAAGAAAGTCAACGAACTTAGCTCCGTGCGGCTCTGCGTTTCCGCGGGGGAGGCTTTGCCCGCGGATATTTTCAACCGTTGGAAGGAGAAGTTCGGCGTCGAGATCCTGGACGGTATCGGTTCCACCGAAGTGCTCCACATCTTTCTCTCCAATCGCCCCGCCCAGGTCAATCCGGGGAGCAGTGGCACCTTGGTTCCCGGATACGAGGCCAGAATTGTGGATGAGAAAGGGATCGAACAACCTGTAGGTGAAATTGGTAACCTGATGATCAAAGGGGAAAGTACCTGCGCCTACTACTGGAACAAGCACCAGAAGACCAAAGAGACCATCCTTGGTGAGTGGATCAATACGGGAGACAAATACTACCAGGACAAGGATGGGTATTTCTGGTATTGCGGCCGGGCCGATGACATGCTGAAGGTTGGAGGGATCTGGGTTTCTCCCGTGGAAGTGGAGAATACTCTCATCGAGCACTCCGCTGTCCTGGAAAGCGCCGTCGTGGGGCACGTGGACGAAGAGGGCTTGGTCAAGCCCAAAGCCTTTGTGGTTCTCAAGCCGGGGTACAAGGGGAATCCGGATCTGGCCGGTGAACTTCAAAACTTCGTGAAGAGCAAGATTGCCCTGTACAAGTATCCGCGTTGGATCGAGTTCGTCGACGAACTCCCGAAGACTGCTACGGGGAAGATCCGTCGCTTTGTCTTGCGCAGTAAAGGGTAGCAGCGGCTCCGATTTCTCCACTGCGAGGATGGAAGGAGGCGGCGCCGGATCCGGATGGCCGGCCCTGCGGAACGGCGAGACGCAGATGGAGTTTCAGGGCAGTAAGGACTGAGGCACAAGGGAGACTTTCTTCCTGGAACAGGAAAGGAGGCGGCATGGTTGAACTTGAAAAGCTCCGCGAGGCGGAACCAGAAGCCCACCGCATGGCCGGCTACGAGGACCTGTTTACTATGTGGCAGAATTGCCAGGCTCGGGCCCGGGAAGGGAAGGTAGTGATCAAGTCCAGCGAGCGCGGCTGGGAGGAAGCACGGCAAGGGGTCCTGAAGTGGTTTATCCACCCGATGGCACCGGATTGTAATACGAGCCACTGGTACGTATTCCTGCATGATATCCGTACCCACTCGGGGCGGCACCGCCACCAGGGAGGGCTCGTCATCTTCGTGGTTGAGGGGAAGGGGTACACGATCGTGGACGGCAAACGGATCGATTGGGAGGAAGGGGATCTTATTTTGCTGCCGATCAAGCCCCAAGGGGTTGAGCACCAGCATTTTAACCGGGAGCCGGGCAAGCCCTGCAAGTGGCTGGCGTTTATCAATGAACCGTTCATCGAGGCTCTGGGCGCTGAAATGCAGCAGGTGGAGACCTCCCCGGATTGGCGCAAGCGGGAGGAAGGTCACGAGCACGCCTAAGTTAGGATAGAGGAGAAAAGCGGATGCCCCCCAAGACCAAGTCGAAAAAGAAACCCTTGCCGCGCCGGCCTCACAAGAAGGCTGCGCGCGCAGCCCGCCGTGGAGGGTCCAAGGCGACTCCCAAGAAAACTGCACGTGCATCTGTGAAACGTGCGGCGACCAGCCGTAAGAGCGCTCCTCCCGCCAAACGGGGAGTTTTGAAAAAGGCTCCGGTTAAAAAACTCGATCGCTTGGAGGAACTCTTCGCGCAGAGGGACCAGTGGCGCGGACTTCTCCGGAAGGCGATTTCTCTGGTAGAAGGGAAAAAGCTCAAGTGGGAGATCAACCGCCAGGGCAAGATGCGCTGGTACCTTCACCCCAACATCACGAACACTTCGCTGCGCTCTCTGTTGGTTTTCATGCAGGAGATCCCCCCCGGGAGTCGCAGTGGAAAGCAGAAGCATCAAGGCGGCATCGTGCATTTCGTTCTAAAGGGGAGGGGGTACACCGTCGTTAATGGGAAGCGTCACGACTGGGAAGCCGGTGACACGATCAGCCTTCCGGTTTTCCCGGATGGGATCGAGTACCAGCATTTCAACTCCGATCCCGGTGCCCCGGTTGTGTTTATTGCTGCGCAGGCAAGCCTTGGAGATCCTCTGGGAGTTGATATGGGATCGGGCTTGGAACAGATCGAGAATTGCCCCGAATACAAAGGCTAGTATTGTCCCGGCAAAATCCCGTTAAATCGTTCGTGTGAGAAGCGCAGGGCCCTGTTTATTGATTTGTGGAGCTCTCCCGGATTCTTAACAGATTCGGGAGAGCTCCCGGGACGTGTTAACTCTCTTCCGAACCAGAGCCTTCGTAAAAGCGGTGGGAGGCTCTCACTCGTTTGAGAGCCGCTTCGAAGTGGGACAGGTCCAAAGGCAGAGTGTGAGCAAAGTCTACCTGTCTCAAAGCGGCGAGCTTCGCTTCCTGACAAATTGCCTGCAGCTCCGCCCCACAAAATCCTGAAGTCTGCTCGGCCACAGTACGGATGATCGACTGTGCGGATAACCCGGCCTTGAGCGGAACCCCACGCAGATAGATCCGGAGGATTTGCTCCCGCTCCCCGCAATCCGGCAGAGGCACGTGGATGTGGATCCCGAAACGGCCGGACCTCAAGATTGCCGGATCGAGGAGATCGATACGGTTGGTGGCCGCCAACACGGTAATTGAGATCAATGGTTCAATCCCGTCCAATTCCGCCAGGATCTGATTGACGACTCTCTCACTGGCCCTGCTCCCGCTGCTGGCGCTACGGACCGGGGCCAGAGCATCGATCTGGTCGAAAAAGATGACCGCCGGGGCTACCTGCCGAGCGACCCGGAAAATATGGCGGATTCCCTCTTCCGATTCACCCAACCACTTGCTGAAGATCTCGGTTCCCTTGACGGAAAGGAAATTGGCCTGAGCTTCGCTGGCCAGCGCCTGGGCGAGAAGAGTCTTGCCGGCGCCCGGGGGTCCGTAAAGCAGGATGCCTGTTGGTGGCTTCAGATTCATGTCCCGAAAGACATCGGGATGTAGCATCGGCTGCTCTACGATTTCCCGGAGCTGGCGCTTGACCTCTTCCAGCCCTCCGATGTCCTCCCAACGAATTTCCGGAACCGTGGCCAGGGTTTCGCGGAGAGCCGAGGGCCTCATCCGGGAGAGGGAGAATCGCAGGTCCTGAGGCTCCACAATAAGACGGTCAAGGGCTACCGAGAGTTTGCTGTGGCCGTTCCATTGCGCTCCCAGTTGGCGGCGCATGGCGTTTAATCCCGCTTCCCGGCACAGCTCCATGAGGTCGGCCCCCACATAGCCGTGGGTGCGGATCGAGAGTTCTTCCAGAGAGGCCACGGCCTCGGGCGAGAGCGGCATTCCCCTGGTGTGGATACGCAGGATTTGCAGCCTGCCAACTTGATCGGGAGGCCCCATGTAAATTTCCCGGTCGAAGCGGCCGGGGCGCCTCACTGCCGGATCCAGGGAATCGATACGATTTGTCGTCCCTACGACCAAAATCCCTTCCACTTTCTTGAGGCCGTCCATGAGTTCCAAAAACTGGGTGGCCATGCGGGTATCGGCTTGGGTGCCGGACTCCCCTCTTTTGGGGGCGATGATGTCCAGTTCATCAATGAAGATAATGGAGGGGAGATGATGGGAAGCCTCATTGAAGATTTTTCGTAAGTTGGCTTCGGTCTCTCCATAAGTGGAGCTGACAATGTCAGGCCCGTTGATGTAGAGGAATTGGGCCGCCAACTCGTTGGCGATTGCCCGGGCCAGGTGGGTTTTGCCGGAACCCGGCGGACCGTAAAAGATAATCCCGCGTGGAGGGGAAATGCCCAGTTTGCGAAAGATATCGGGAAACCGCAAAGGGATTTCGACGAGCTCGCGCACCTGGCGGATCTGAGTTGACATTCCTCCAACGTCCTCGAAAGTGACTTCCGTGGTCATCCCCGGCCAGACGTTAAAAATATATTTGAGCTCCACTGCGGTTTTTGGAGTAATGAGACCAGGGCCTGGAGAGAGATCCATGACTTTGAACGCGGAGCCGCTGTGGGCTCCTGGTACAGTGGCGTAGAGGATGGCTCCGGGCGTCGCCATTAAACCCCGGGCGGCGAAATTTTCAGCCAGGAATCGACCCAGATTTTCCACCTGAGACAGATCCAGAAAGGGCGCCAGGACGATCCTCTCCACGGGAGAAACCTCCGCAAGTTCCATCTCGACTTGGTCCCCAATCAGCGCTTTGATGGACTGCCGCAGGTACTGATCGATCCTTATAGTGCCGAGCCCGCGATCTTGGGCTAGAGGGGGGCCCACCCGGGCAAGGACACGCTTTCGAAACTGGTTGCTGATCTCGATGATTTGTTTGGTCCGGATCCCATGTTTCTTCATGACTTGGGGATCCAAGAGAGCCAGACCTCGAGCCGTATGTTGCTCGGGGCATGATTCCACTTGCAGCATAATTCCCATGGATTGGCTCCTGAATTGTTTCGGGTGGTGTTGCGGGGTCACCACATACTAAAAAAACAGCGGAATACCTGTCAAATGGAATCGCTCCGCGCCGACGGGTTCAAGCTTTATAGTCCTGCAGCGCCTGGACAATGTGAGAAGGGAGCGGAGCGGCGGCCATTTTCCCCCGGGGCCCCTTGATGTCCAGCCCCCAAATTCGGACGACATGCCCTTTCGCGGTCAATTCCTGGCCTCGGTGGACCTCATGATCCAGCCGAAACGCCCGGGTTCGAATTTCCCCCACGGTCGTCACGATTCGGATGGTGTCATTGTAAAAGAGGGGGAGAAAGAACCAACTTGTAGCTTCAACAATCGGCAGTCCCAGGATGTTTTCCCGGACAAAGAGAGTGGGCCAATCCAAGCCCATGGCCCGAAACATCTCCTCGGCGGCCAGATCGAACCATTCAAAGTACTTGGGGAAATAGATCGTTCCTGCCTTATCCAGATGAGACCAGCGCACTGGGAGCTCCAGAACATGGGGGGGCACCGGGATTCTCCTTTCTTCATGATTGTTTTTCTCGACGAGGCTTACTCATAGAGGAGAAAGGGCACTTTGTCAATGACACTTCTTTGAATTTCCGGTTGTCTCAAGACAATACTTGTGTTATAAAACTCAATTCGTATCTTTGGCATGGACATTTCGGGAAGGAGTGGAGTCATGGCACTTGGTTTAATTGGTAAAAAGTTAGGAACAAATCGCATTTTTAACCCTGACGGCGATGTGATTCCCGTAACGGTCATTGAAGCGGGACCCTGCATGGTGATCCAGGTTAAGGATGAGAAAAAAGACCATTACAGCGCGG
>DATEAK010000008.1:0-4549 GCA_035288405.1 bacterium
GGCGCCAGATCGTCCGGGCCGATGGGTTTGCCGGTGCCGGGATGAAGCGGGGGAGGAAGGGGACAGGGAAGATCCGCCGCAATGTTGTACCACTGCCGGGGAATCTCCTTTTCCTCGAGGAAAACTTTGGTGCTGGACGAATCTGCCACAGGACATCTCCTTTCTTGTCTGCAAGGAAGTATGGCAGGGGGCGCCAGCGATCGAACGGAACAGGTTTCGACTCGCCTCGCAGGCCGAGGAGGGCTTCCTCAGCGGAAGAGGAGAGACTTAATCACCACCGGCACCACGCCCACGTTTTCGATCTCGCGACCAATGTCGATATAGTCGAAATCCCGCAGTTCCACCTGATCGATAGAGACCACATGAGAATCAGGAGCAAACTCATGGACCAGCAGGCTGCCCACAAGCCCTCCCACATCCGAGTCAAACACCATGACGACCGGAAAGTCGCGGCGAAAGCTTTCGGCCATCCCGCGGGCAATACCGGCCGCTAGAGGCCGGATGAGACTGTAGTCCGGTCCGTGATCCCAGTGGATAGCCAGCGCAACCGGTTTATCCCCATCCACCAAGTCGAAGCGCCGCAGGGATCTTTCCACAGCCTGGGAGACTTCTTCCATGGTCAGAGCCGCTCCATCCAGGTCGAGAGAGACCACCTGGACATTGTGCATGGGCAGAAGGTGCGGATGCGTGAGGAAGATCGTGTTGCCGCTCACCTGGATGGTGAACTGGGAGGCGCCAATTACCGTCGCTCGAATTCTCTCTTTGGGTTCTTCCAAAGTCCAGTGAGGGTGGCGCTCCAGGCGCTCGCGAATCGAGCGGGAGAGTTGCCGGCCCAGATCGCCGAAATTGCGGTTTTCGTAGCCGTAGACGTACTCGGCGACCCCGCCTGAGAACATGATGATTTCTGCTTCCCGGCTCCTGCGCGGGGGAGGAGTAATCATTAAAGGCTCCAGTTTCCCCGTGAAGGCATGGCCCTCCAGGTACTGGAACAGAAGATCCGCCTGGGCGTTAGCGAGAATCAGCTTTTGGTTTTCGTCGAGCTGCTGGTCCAGCTTGAGATCCAGGCCAACGCTGGCTGCAATTATCTTTCCTGCCTCCTCCAGACGGACGATGCGGTTTGCACTGTCAAAGGCCACCAGTCGTGCGCCAAGATTCACCGCGCAAGTCTCTACGATCTCGCCGTGGCGGGCAATGGCCACTTTGGTCGTTCCGCCACCCAGGTCCACGTTCAGGACCACCTGGCTTCTGCCGCCCTGAGTCAGTGAGCGCTCCACCGCGCCTGCCCCGTAAGTGGACAGCACAGCCTCCAGGTTCGGTCCTGCTATGGCACAGACAAACTTGCCTGCCTCTCTGGAAAACAGACTGGCAATGGCCTCGGCGTTTTCCTTACGGACCGCCTCCCCGGTAATAATCAAGGCCCCCGTATCGATCTGACCGGGTTTCAGATTTCCCGACCGGTACGCTTCGTTGATGAAAGCGCCCAGCTTTTCCGTGTCGATCGTCGTGGTAAAGCGACCCTGATAGGGGGTCAGGAACACGGGAGACTGGTGGCTCACTTCCCGTTTGATGATCACATAGCGGCTGGAGAGTGCCATACCCTGTCGGCGCAACACGATATCCGAGAAGGTCAGATGAGACGTGGTGGAACCGATATCGATTCCCACGCTCTTGAGCTCGATCCACTCCGGCGTGTTGCGAGACGTGAGGTCGAGGAGGCTGCCCTCCTCGTCGTGTTCGTGGCCGACAGGTCCCCAGTGCATATCGGTCTCCTTACTTGTGGCTGCGCGGAGACCAGGTCACCTGGTAGCCGTTCTTGGCGCACTCGCTCTTGAAAATGTCGTAAACGTCGTGGTCCTCGTCCTCGTACTCGATTTGATCGCCGCCGAGCTTGTAGCTCTTGGCGAGCTTCTCTTCTTCCGGAGCCGTACAGAACTTGCGGCTTCCCCAGCGCAGGGCCAGATAGCGCGCCGGATCCTTGCCCGTGTTGAAATGCTGGTGCCACCAGCGATCCGGCGGGACCACCATGCTCCCCGCATCCCAATCGAACTGATCTTTTTTGCTCCCTTCGGGCCACAGCAGGGAATAGCCGTGACCGTTCAGGATGATCACGTGGGCCCCGGGTCCGTGGCGGTGCCCCTTCTTGTAAGTCCCCACGGGAAATTCCGAAATGTGGGCGCACATCGTGTTGTTGGTAATTTCGAACATCACGTTGGTGCCGCCCGCACCTCGCTCTTTCCACTCCTGGAGCTTGAAGTTGTACACGTCGGCCACAAAATTCGTGTCCCAGACGCGGCCCGGGTACGACTGGCCTTTTCCGGAGAAAAAGTCGTCCTCTCCGCTGTAGCGGTCGGTGAAGACGAAGTCATTCTTGAAAATGAAATCGTAGTTGTGGAACATGTTCAGAATCAGGGGCATGTTCGTGCAGCACAGGAAGCGGGCCGGTTGATCCCCGGAACCGTTGAAGTGTTGGTACCAGGTATTGAGAGGCGGAGAGAAGAGGCTCCCTTCCTGCCACTCAAAGGTTTGCTTTTTCTTCCCGTCGATCCACACGGAAGTGGCTCCCCGCCCGCTCAGAACAAAGATCAACTCTTCGAAAATATGCTTTTGCGGGTTCAGGTTCTTCCCCGGAGCAATCTCGCAAATGTAGGCATTATTCGTTTGCCCGACCGTAGCCTCCCCTTTCAGGATTGTGCCGTCCAGATCAATGTAAACCCCATCCCCCCCCATGCGATCCCAGGGTTTTACGGGGATGTTTTTCATGTCCCGGACCCCAAAGCCTTTAATGCTATCGATCCCTTCTTCCTTGATGAATTTCTGGTAGGAAGTGAGCCCCCCCAACATAGGGACTGACTGGCTGATCGAAGAAATCACGTACTGCCTCCTTTCTGGTCCTCTCCCCACTAAGTCGGAAAGGCAGAAGAGTCGCCTTCTTTCAGACCTGATTGAGTGTTCAGGAGAGGTCTGCTTACGAGGAACCTTTGAAAAAACCCGAGCTAGTTTATAAATCCAGGGGCATCGTGTCAAGGAGTTTGTATGCCCGCCTGCGGTGATTACGGATCAGGGAACTGCGTCGCAGAGGGTCCATTGACGGGCAATAGCCCCTTCTTCAATGCGATATTTCGCCTCTTACTCCTGCTCCTCCCTCAGCTTTGCAGATGCCTCTTCAGAAAAGCCACAGTTCGGGCCCAGGCATCCCGGGCGGCTTCCGGGCTATACCGGCTCGGATTGGTCTCGTTATGGAAAGCGTGCTGGGCTCCCGGATAAATCTTGATTTCGTACTGCTTGTTGTACTTCTTAAGAGCTTCCTCCAGTTCCGGAACCCTGGAGGTAATCCCTGTATCCCGTTCACCATAAAAACCCAGCAGCGGTCCCGGCAGGTTACGGACCAGATCCAGGGGGTTCGGGTTGCGACCGTAGAAGACCACCGTGGCAGCCAGCTCCCGGTTCTGGGTGGAGAACAGCAGGGAATTGGCTCCTCCCCAGCAAAACCCAATGACCCCGATCTTCCCCGAAATACTCTCGTGCTTCTTGAGATAATCGAAGCTTGATTGCAGGTCTTTTATCAGGTCCGGACTGTTCAACTTGTTAATGGCCGCAATGGCGTCGTCGGGGTTGGAAAACTTGTCCGGGCCCCCCGCTCGCGACAGGAGATCCGGAGCCAGGGCCCCTACCCCTTCCTTAGCAGCCCGGCGGGCCACATCCCGGATGTGATCACTGAGGCCGCGGTTTTCGTGGATGACGATCAGTCCGCCCCTCTTTCCAGCCGCCTTCGGTCGGCTCAAGTAGCCGCGCATCGTGAAGCCTTCGCCGGGGTATTCAACTTCCTCCGAGAGAAGGTTCGGATCATCCGGTGGAACGACGGCGGCCGCAGCCGGGTTAAACCGCAGAGATTCCACCAGGGTTGTGGCGGCGGCCGTACTCCCCAGAAGAAGCGCTCCTCTCTGAATGAAACTCCGGCGGCTCATGGCTCCTTCTCTGTACTGCTCCACCAAGGTCTCGATGTTTTCTTCCATTTCCCCCTCCGATTCAACGACAGCCGAATGAAATGCGTTCACTCTAAGAACCAATGCCGGTTTCTTTCCGTATGAATATAACGTTCCGGGAGTGTCTTCGGTTCCCGCCTATTACTCTCTCAGTCCACCCAGCAGCCGGCGCGCTTTCACGGCCAGCGCTAAAGCATACAAGCCGGCCACCAGCGCGCCGCAGACGGTGGCCGCGGCCACCCCGAACCGGTCGGCGGCCCAACTCATGGGGAGCGCGCCAAGGGGCCACGTCCCAATCACCGAGACCGTGAACAAACTCATCACTCGCCCGCGCATTTGATCCGTGGTTAGCTGCTGCATGAGGATTTGCACAGTGGACTGAAACACGGACCAGAGCACACCAACCCCGAATAGCAGTACCAGAGCAACCATCAACCATCGGGTGAAACTAAAGGCAAGGAGCGCCGCAGTCATTCCGAAACAGCTTCCCAGTACCAGGAAGTCCTTCCGGGGAAAGCTGGAGAAACGGGCCAGGAGGAGACCTCCCAGGAGTGAGCCAAGACCCG
>DATEAK010000009.1:0-5331 GCA_035288405.1 bacterium
GGGTCTCTTGTTCAATTTCTACCCGGTAATCCTCGATCACAGGATTTGCCAGAAGTTTCCGGCACATCTCCTCCAGGCGAGCTCTAGCCGCTGCTTGGTCACCCTCCTTGAGTGTAACCTCGATCACCTTGCCGACCCGTACGCTCTCTACCTCGGGATAACCGAGTGTCTCCAGTGCTCCCTGGATCGCCTTCCCCTGTGGGTCAAGTACGGACCGCTTCAGCGTGACGAAAACTCTGGCCCTCACCAGATCCCCATTTCCGTATCAGGACTGACAAACCCGTCGGTAGACCTCCTGATACGCTTCTTCAATTTTCCTTCACAGATCTTCTGTCGCTTTCCCATCCTAACTCTCCTCTCCCCCGAAGACTCGTTGGAAAATGGTGTCTACGTGACGCATAAAATAGTCCATGGAGAAACAATCCTCGATTTCCTTCTCCGAGAGGTGCCGGGTAATTCCCGGTTCTTTCTTCAAAAGGGCCTTGAACTCCCCCTCTCCTCTCCAGGCAGCCATGGCACTTTTCTGCACGAGCTCGTAGGCATCTTCCCGTGAAATCCCCCTTTGAGTCAACGCCAGAAGCACCCTTTGAGAGAAAACAATTCCCTGACCTAGGTTCAGGTTAGCGGTCATTCGTTCCGGATACACGAGAAGCCGGTCGATCATTCCTGTAAGACGTGAAAGCATGTAGTCCAAGGCAATCGTGCTGTCCGGAAGGATCAAGCGCTCGACGGAAGAGTGACTGATGTCGCGCTCGTGCCAGAGAGGAATGTTCTCCAGAGCGGGAATCAGGTTTCCCCTCACCAGGCGGGCAAGCCCGCAGATCTGCTCGGCCCCAATCGGATTGCGCTTGTGAGGCATGGCAGAGGACCCTTTCTGCCCTTCCGAAAAAAACTCTTCCACCTCCAGCACTTCCGTGCGCTGTAAGTGACGGACTTCCGTGGCGATTTTTTCCACCATGCCGGCCACCAGTGCAAGCATGGCTACGAATTCTCCATGTCGGTCCCGCTGAACGATCTGTGTCGAAATGGGGGCAGGCTTAAGCCCCAGTTTTTGGCAAACGTACTCCTCAATCTCTGGAGGCACATGAGCAAACGTGCCGACAGCCCCTGAGATCTTGCCGTAGTTGATGACCTCCCGAGCGCGCGCCATCCGCTCCCGGCTGCGCCCGGCATCCGCATACCAGAGGGCCAGTTTCAGGCCGAACGTCATGGGTTCGGCGTGAATCCCGTGGGTGCGACCCATGACGGGGGTGCGCTTGTGTTCGAAAGCACGGCGCTTGAGCACGCCCTCCAAACGCTTGAGGTCCTCCAAGATCAAGTCAGCTGCTTCCCGGAGTTGCAGGGCCAAAGTGGTGTCCAGCAGATCGGACGAGGTAAGCCCTATATGAATGAAGCGCGAATCTTCACCAACTGATTCCGCCACGTTGGTTAAAAAAGAAATGACGTCGTGCTTGACGGTTTTCTCGATTTCATCAATCCGCCCGGCATCAAAGCGCGCGCGCTGACGGATCCGTTCCACTGCCTCGGAGGGAACCGCTCCCTGGCGGGACCAGGCTTCACAGCACAGGATCTCGATTTCGAGCCACTTCCTGTACTTATTCTCATCGGACCAGATGCGGGCCATGGCGGGCCGGCTGTATCGGGGAATCACAGAAGCTAGCCTCCGGATTTCTGTGTCTTTTCCAGTTCTTCAACTACAAGTTGGTAGAGAATCGGGATCATGATTTCGTGGTGACCGATCAGGGAATACCCCCTTCCACCTCCAATGTTCGGGCGGTGGACTACGTTGGTCAGAGGACGATAATGCGAGATCATATCGAGATTCACCGTGGTGAAATTCCGCACCGGAGACGCGAGATTGCGCGCCACGCTGAGGGCTTTTAAGAACACCTCCGGGAGAACCACGGCGGAGCCTACATTCAGATAGACTCCCCCTTCCCCCATGCGGGTAACAACTCCTGTGAACAGCCGAAAATCGTTCATGCTCCCCAAACCAATGGTAGCTCCATCCGCACTCGGATGCATATGGACGATATCAGTCCCTACGGCCACATGAAGAGTCACCGGGATCCCCAAACGATAGGCATTCCCCACCAGGCTCAGTTCCCCATGCGGAAGAGATTGTTCCGACAATGCCCGCCCCAGGGCTTCCCCCAGGCCTACATCGTCTTTTACGTAACGTTTCCAGGCGCCATTTAGAAAGGTTCCCGTTTCTTCCCCCATTCCGAAGCGGCCTGTTTCCAATTCCGACGCTACGTCTTCCGAAGTTTGACCCATAAACGCCATCTCAAAATCGTGCACGGCCCCGGCTCCATTCATGGCCAGGCAACTTACCGCCCCCCGCTTCATGAGATCGATGATCAGCGGGCTCAAGCCGCACTTGATCACGTGCGCACCCAATCCCCACAGAACCGGCTTCCCGCTTCTTACTGCGCCGACGATCGCTTCCCGAACCTCTCTCAAATCCCTACCCTTCAAGATTTGCGGAAACAAGGAGGAAAGCGAGTCCACTTCTTGCCAGCGCGCCACTGGGGCCAGGTCTTCCCGGCGGACCAGGCTTTTCCGTTGCGCCACGGGATAGGTCTTCACCTTGCCGAGGTCTACAAGTTGAGAGGAAAATTTACCGCTCTCTTTTCCCACTGCTGATCCGCCGCTTGCGATTCTTTCCGGACGAATTGTACTTCTCCACGATAGCCTGTACCAGGCCGCTGGTGGAACGCCCCTCCACCAGGGGAATTAATTCGACGAGTCCTCCGTAGGATTCCACAATGTTTCGTCCAACAACCTGTTCTCGTGTGTAGTCCGCCCCTTTGGCAAGAACGTCGGGTTTCAGCTCTGCAATGAGCTGTTCAGGAGTTAACTCCGAGAAAAGAGTAACATAATCGACGCAATTCAGCGCCGCCAGAATTCGAGCTCTTTCTTCCTGTCCGATCAAAGGGCGTTCGGGTCCTTTTAAGGCGCGCACGGAGGCGTCGTCATTGAGTCCCACGATCAGCAGATCTCCCAGGCTGCGGGCTTGTTCGAGAAACTTGATGTGCCCCGCATGCAGGAGATCGAAGCAGCCGTTCGTAAAGACGAGCTTTTGTCCCCGGCTCAGGGCGGCATTGCGCACTCGCACGGCCTCCGGCCGCGACACCACCTTGCTCCGCGAGGTAGCGCCCTCCTCCCCCCAATGGGCTAACAGTTCCTCCCGACCGACGGTGGCGGTGCCGACTTTGCCCACCACGATTCCCGCGGCACCGTTGGCGAGATGCGCGGCGGTTTTCAAATCCGCCCCGGCGAACAAGGCAAGCGCAAAAAAGCTGATGGCCGTATCCCCGGCCCCGGTCACGTCGTACACTTCTCGAGCTGCCGCCGGAAGATGATAACCCTCAAGACCGCGAGTGCAAAGAGACAGCCCGTCCCGTCCCCTGGTAATCAATACTGCTTCCAATCCCAACGTGTCTATAAGGGACTGTCCTCCCTCCTCAATCTCCCGCTCCGACTGCAGCGGACGGCCGCAAGCAAGCTCGGCCTCCTTTAAATTGGGAGTCAAGACGTGGGCACCTCGATAGCGTCCGTAGTCCTTCCCCTTGGGATCCACCAGAAGCCATTTCCCCATAGTCCTCGCCTGACCAGCAACGAAAGCGAGCACGGAAGGGCTCAAAGCTCCCTTCATGTAATCAGAACAGATGACTCCATGGACCCCCGGAAGAATATCGCCGATCCAGTCGATGAGTTCCTGCTCCACCTCTCCGGAGATGTCCCGATGCACCTCCCGGTCAATCCGCACGACTTGCTGGCTGTGCGCAATCACCCGGACCTTGTGGGTTGTCGGTCTTTGCGGATCTTCGACGACTCCTTCGTGCTGAATGCCCCGGCCCTCGAGGAGCTTAAGAATCTGCTCACCTGGAGGGTCGGATCCAACGATTCCGCCAACGATCACATGGACCCCGACAGCCGCCAAGTTGGCGGCTACGTTAG
Source organism: bacterium (assembly GCA_035288405.1). GTDB lineage: Bacteria > JACPSX01 > JACPSX01 > JACPSX01 > JACPSX01 > JACPSX01. Next base: position 3,964 of record DATEAK010000009.1, read on the forward strand.
CGGCACCTCCGAGAACCCATTCACTACTTTGCCACTCCACGACCTGTACAGGAGCTTCCGGTGAGATTCGTTCCACCCGGCCCCACAGATACTCGTCCAGAATGAGATCCCCGAGTACCAGGATCTTCAGTTCCCCCGCCCGATCCAGAATCGGCTCGATTTCCGCGACCAACGGCTTCATGTCCTTTCAGGGTTCGGGGCCAGAAATGTATCGACCGCCGCACAGATGATGTGCCCCACTGTGATGTGAACCTCCTGAATGCGCGCCGTATTTTGGGAAGGAACCACGATGGCAATGTCCGCTTGGCGGGAGAGCTTTCCCCCGTCCTTCCCTGCCAGGGCAATGGTCTTGATCCCACGCTCCTTGGCCACCCGCACGGCCTCCAGGACGTTTGGAGAGTTTCCGCTCGTGCTCAGGCCGATCACCAGATCGCCCGGGCGAGCCAGGGCTTCGATCTGCCGGGAAAAGACTTGGTCAAAGTGAAAATCATTGCCTATGGCGGTCAAGATCGATGTATCCGTCGTCAGTGCCAGTGCGGGCAGTCCACGGCGTTCCCTCTCGAAACGTCCGACAAGCTCCGCGGCGATATGCTGGGCATCGGCGGCACTGCCCCCGTTGCCCATCAAAAGCACCTTACCGCCCGCCTGCAGAGTCTCCACAACCAAGAGAGCGGCGCGCTCGATCTCGCCCGTCAGTTCCCGTGCAACCCGCACCTTCAGGTTCGCACTCTCCTCCAATGATCTGACAATTTGCTCCTGCAAGTTCCCAGGGTTCCGGCTCATCGCCACACCTCTCTCGCTGCGATTCCTCCACTCTGAAGATAGCCTTTATCCGCAAAACTCAAGTGACACCCGTCGCCGATGATAATATGGTCCAAGACACGAATGCCGATCAGGTCTCCCGCTTCCTGCAAGCGCCGGGTCAGTTCTCGATCTTCCCTGCTGGGGGTGGGATCACCGCTAGGGTGATTGTGGACAAACAGGACGGCAGCCGCCGAATCACGGATGGCCGGGTTAAATACCTCCCGAGGATGAACCAGGCTCGCGTTCAGCGTCCCTTCGGAAACCGTTACATCGCGGATCAACTCATTCTTCGTATTCAACAGCAGAACCTTAAACACCTCTTTTTTCAGACTGCGAAGCTGGGGAATATAGCGGCTGGCCACCTCACGGCTCGAAGAAAACCCTCCTCGCTTTACAGGTTCAACGTCCTGCAAGCGCTTACCGACCTCCAGGGCCGCCTTAATCTGGGCCGCCTTGGCCGGTCCGATCCCTTTGATCCGGCACAACTCCCGAGGGCTTGCTTGCTCAATTCCCCGCAGGCCTTCAAATTCGGAGAGCAGCGCCCGGGCCAGATCGAGAGCACTT
>DATEAK010000010.1:0-8867 GCA_035288405.1 bacterium
TCAAGCTCAAGCTCTTCACCGAGGTGAAGAACTTCGTCTCCGAGGTGGAAACGGGGGCACCGGTTACGACCAAGCGCCAGGCCCAGACCAGCGTCATCGTCGAGGACGGGGATATCGTGGTGATCGGCGGACTCATCCGCAACGACTCTAGCCAAGGGGTATCTAAGGTCCCCATCCTGGGGGACATTCCCCTGATCGGCTGGCTCTTCCGCTCTTCCCGGAAGACGGAGCAGAAGAGCAATCTCCTGATCTTCATCAAGCCGCACATCATCAATACAGCGGAACAACTGAGGCAGCTCTCGGACGAGAAAAAAAACGCGAGGGAAGAGATGGGCAAGCAGTTTGAGGAGCAGCGGAGCCGAGGGAAAGCCATCGGCGAAGTCCTGAAAGAAATGGCGAAGTAAATTGATGATACGGCAGCGCATCGGGGAAATATTTCAGGAAAAGTTCGGAGTATCCGCGGATCAAATCGTGGCGGCTCTGGCCCTGCAAGTCCAGAAGCCCAACCGTCTCGGAGAGATTCTTGTCCAGCAGAAGACCATTTCCGAAAAAGATCTTCTCCAGGCATTGAGCCTGCAGATGGACATTCCCTATCTTTCGAGTCTGGATGGGATCGAGGTGGACACTTCTCTCCTGCCCCGTATCCCTGTCCACTTCGCCAAAACCCATAAGCTCTTTCCGATCCGTGAGCAAGCCGGCATGATCCAGGTAGCCGTGCGAGACCCCATGGAGGTCCAGCCTTTGGATGATCTGGCCAAGCTTCTGGATCTTCCTGTCCAGCCCATGGTTTGCTCCGAGGAGGAAATTGTCTCCGCCATCGGGCGCTACTACAACCACAGCGGAGAGTCGGCTCAAAAGGTCATGGCGGATCTGGGGGAGGCGGATCTCGATTTGCTGACGGGCAACGGGGATGGTGAGACGGCCACGGACCTCTTGGAAGTGGCCTACGAGGCTCCCATCATTCGCCTGGTGAACTCCATGATTGCCCAGGCTGCCAAGGACCGGGCCAGCGACATTCACATTGAACCCTACGAGAAGGAACTCAAAGTTCGCTACCGGATTGACGGCATTCTTTACGATCTCGTCCAGCCTCCGAAGAACTACCATATGGCCATCGCCTCCCGTATCAAGGTCATGGCGAACCTCGACATCGCCGAAAAGCGACTGCCTCAGGATGGCCGGATCAAGATCCGGCTGGGAGAAAGGGAGATCGACATCCGTGTCTCTGTGATCCCGACCGCTTTTGGCGAGCGTCTGGTGCTGCGGCTTCTGGACAAATCAAACCTTCTCCTGGACCTGGAAATGCTCGGGCTTGCTCCCGACGATTTCCAGAAGTACCAGCGATTCGTTCGACACTCCCACGGGATCATTCTGGAGACAGGCCCTACGGGGAGCGGAAAGACGACGACCCTCTATGCGACCCTGAATCGGATCAACTCCACGGACAAGAACATCATCACGGTCGAAGATCCCATCGAGTACCAGTTGAACGGCGTGGGCCAGATGCAGGTGAATCCGAAGATCGACCTCACCTTTGCGAATGGGCTGCGGTCGATCCTGCGGCAAGACCCGGACGTGATCCTGGTGGGGGAGATCCGGGACTTGGAGACCGCCGAGATCGCCATCCAGGCTTCCCTGACGGGGCACCTGGTCTTTAGCACCTTGCATACAAATGATTCGGCGGGAGCCGTGACCCGTCTTCTCGATATGGGAATTGAGCCCTATCTCGTTTCTTCCTCGGTCATCGCTATTATGGCCCAGCGCCTCGTGCGGGTGGTGTGCAGTGAATGCAGGGAAACGTACCCGCCGGAGCCCGAATCTTTGAAAGACCTGGGGGTCTCCAGCCAGGAACTTGAAGCGGCCGGTGGGGTGCTGGCGCGTGGGCGGGGCTGCCCCCGGTGTCTTCACACAGGGTATTACGGGCGCACGGCGATCTATGAACTTCTGGAGATGAACAATTCAATCCGCAAGCTCATCCTTTCCCGCGCCGATGCCGGCACGATCCGGGAGGAGGCGGTCCGGGAAGGAATGAGGGCCCTTCTTCAAGACGGGGTGCAGAAAGTGCTCAAGGGAATTACGACAATGGAAGAAGTTTTGCGGGTGACGCAGGAGTGAAAACTTTATGCCGGTGTACGGTTATCGAGCGTATGACCAGGGCGGCAAGTCGATCCAGGGAGTGATCGAAGCGGAAAGCTCTCGCGCTGCCCGCGTAAAGCTGCGTAGCAGCGGTCTTCTCCCTGCAAAGCTTCAGGAAGGGACTTTTGCCGAGTCTCAAGAATCCGGCGTCTCCATCAGCCTCTGGGGGACGATCAGCCAGAAAGACGTGGCTGTTTTTTCCCGTCAGCTTTCCACCTTGCTGGCAGCGGGTTTCCCTCTGGTGCGAGCCTTGGAAGCCATCCTTGGCCAGGTCTCCAATCCACATTTCAAGAGAGTCCTGGCCCGAGTTCGGGACCGGGTCAATGCAGGAGGCTCCCTGGCCGACGCCTTGGGGGAACACCCGCGAGTCTTCCCACCGATTTTCGTAAGTATGAGCCGGGCCGGCGAATCGACGGGGGCTCTGGATCTGGTGCTGGGGCGATTGGCTGATTTCACCGAGGGGCAACTCGCACTGCGAAACCGGGTTTGGGGAGCTCTGGCTTATCCTCTGATCATGTGCTTGGTGGGGTTTGTGGTTCTCACTTTCCTTCTCACTTACGTGATTCCCACCGTGGTTCGCATCTTTGCTGAGATGAAGCAAGCTCTGCCCCTGCCCACCTATGTGCTTATTCAAGTAAGCAGCTTCTTGCGGAGCTGGTGGTGGGCTCTATTCGGGGCAGGAGCAGCGGCAGCTCTGGGGGTTCGCTCCCACTTTCGGACTCCCCAGGGGCGTCTGTTCTTCGATCGGGTCAAGATGCGACTCCCGTTATTAGGCGGGCTTGTAATCAAGATCGCCGTAGCTCGTTTCAGCCGCACATTGGAGATGCTCTTGCGCGGAGGAGTCCCGCTGCTGCACGCCTTCGAGATTGGCGGGGCCGTGCTCAACAACATCGTTCTTGAGGAAGCGATCTCCCGAGCCCGCGAGCGCATCAAGGGTGGGGAAAACATTGCGGGCCCTCTCAGCGACTGTGCCTTTTTCCCTCCGTTGGTTGTGCAAATGATCAGTGCCGGAGAGAAGAGCGGCCATCTGGAAGATATGCTGCACCGGATTGCGGTCATTTACGAAAGTGAGGTGGATGCCGCGATTCAGGGCCTCACCCGATTGGTCGAGCCGATCATCATTCTGGTCATGGGGGTCGTCGTGGGAACCATTGTTCTGTCGATTCTGCTGCCGATTTTCGAGATGAACCAGTTTATCCGCTGAGATCACGGAGGTTTTGGGTGTTCGGGAATGTGATCGGCCTCGACGTTGGCACGGATTCAATCAAGGCATGCTGTGCCCGCAGGTCTTGGCGCGGGATCCATATCACCCGCCTTTTCCATGAGACTTTGCCGGCGCAGGGGTCAGAGGAAGAATGGCAGTCCAGTGTGGTAGCGAAGCTGCGGGAGATTTTGGCAAGCTGTGGCCCCGGAACAGCTCATATTGTCAGCGCACTTTCGGCCGGCGCGGCTTTTCTGCGGGATCTTGATCTGCCCATCAGTAAGATCCAGAAACTTCGAGAGGTGGTTCCCTTCGAGGTGGAGCCCCAGCTTTCCCTCTCCCTGGAGGAGGTCGTCCTTGATTTCCTTATAAAGGAAGGAAACGGCCACGGCGGATCAAAGATTCTTGCTGCGGCAGTGCCCAGAACACGCCTGGAACGCCATCTTGATTTACTGGCCCGGGCCGGATTAGATCCTGCTTGCGTCGATCTGGACTTGCTGGCCGCCTCCTATCCCTTCGCCGGCAAAAGAGCGCTGAAAGCAAGTCGCCTCCAGATCCTGGTTGATCTCGGAGCGGGCAAAACATGTCTTGCCGTTTTGAACTCTGGACGCGTTGTTTCCATGCGCTCTTTTCCCGTGGGCGGACTTCACCTCACACGCGCACTCGCCGCGGAAAAGGGTCTCCCCTTCCAGGAAGCCGAGGAGTTTAAGAAGACTCAGCTGCCTGCCGACTTTCGCCTCTGGCCGCAGGCAGCGGTCTCTCACTTTGAGTATCTGCGTAAGGAAATGGAAAAGACCCTGCATGTGACGCGAGCAGGGGGGAACTCAAACCTCACGCCGTCGGCGGCGATCGTCTTGTGCGGAGGAGGGGCGCGGACGAAGGGGCTCAAGGAATATCTGACGGCTTACCTGGCTTGTCCGGTATCCACCTGGCGTATGCCTCATCCTCCTCTCAACACCAACGCGGAAGAAGAGTGCCTGTTTGCAGTAAGTAGCGGCTTGGCTTGGCGGGGAATCAGGGATGGTCAGACGTCTTTGAATTTTCGGCGAGGTGAGTTTGTACGCCCTGAACTCCGGTCTTTGAAAAAGATTCAACTGGCCTGGAGTGCGGCAGCGTTCCTACTCATGCTGGCCGTGGGGGGGGGAGATCTCTGGTGGCGCATTGAACTGGAAAGCCGCCGACTCGAAGGTCTGACCCGGCAGGTAGAACAAACCTACCGACAGACGTTTCCAGGTACGAGTCGGATCGTCGGCCCAGCGGTCGAGATACGCCAGGCTGTCGATCGGAACCTGGAAAAACTCAAGGGAGCCCCTGCGCTTGATCCTGATTCCACGGGAGCCATGGGCCTTCTGATCGAGTTAAGCGAGCGGATTCCGGCTCAGGTCAAGTGGACCGTCAGTGACCTGTCGGTTAGCGAAGAGGAGATCTCCTTGAGAGGGGAGGCTTCTTCCTTTGACGGCGTGGAAGAGATCCGCAGGGCACTGGACAAATCTCCTCTCTTTTCCGCGGTTCGCGTGACCAATGTGAGGGCAGGGGCGGTCAAGGAACGGGTGGAAGCAAGTTTTCTGCTGACGCTGAAGAGAAGGGACGGGGCCGTCAAGGGGCAGATTCGTCGTGCGACTTAGTAAGCGGGAAATAAGCATAGTTGTTGGAGGATCCGCCCTGGCGGCGGTGATTCTTCTGTACGGGTTGGTTCTGGCTCCGGCTCTCGACCGCTTCCATACGCTCGAGCGCAAGGTGGTCCAGACGCAGAGGGAGCTCCAGGAGATGGAGAAGTTGCGCCGGCAATATCGGGATCAAGAAGCGCGGCTGGCTGAATTGGGGCAGCGCCTGGAGCGTCGAGGTAAGAACTTCAGCTTGTTTTCGTTCGTCGAAGAGCAGGCACGCAAAGCAGGCGTGAGAGATAAACTCACCTACGTGAAACCTGGCGCGGCAAGTGTGGGCGGGTATTTTCCGGAAGCGGCGGTGGAACTGAAACTGGACGGGGTGTACTTGAAACAGTTGACGGCGTTTCTGGAAGGAATCGAGGGACCGGAAAACATGGTCAGAATAAAGAAATTACAGGTGCGCACACGCATAATAGGGGGACGCAACCTCGTGGAGGGAATCTTGACCCTTTCCACGTTTGGGTTTCCCAAGACTTCGTAGTCAGGAGGTTCTGAAAGATGACTCGGCGACTGGTTGGAAACGAGTCGGGGTTCACGCTCATTGAGCTGATGGTTGTTATTCTGATCTTGGGACTTCTGGCGGGAATCGTCATGCCGAAACTCATCGGTCGCACGGAGGAGGCCAAGAGGACGCAGGCGGTGGTGCAGATGCGCAATATTGAGAGTGCCCTGCAGCTTTACCGTCTGGACAACGGGTCTTACCCTTCGACAGAGCAGGGTCTGGAAGCCCTGGTGAAGCAACCCTCCGTGGGACAAGTTTCCACCCACTGGCGCGAGGGGGGCTATCTGGAGAAGGGGAAGGTTCCCAAAGATCCCTGGGGGAATCCCTACGTTTATCTTTCCCCTGGTGTTCATAACCCGGATTACGATCTGAAGTCTCTGGGGGCCGATGGTGCGGAAGGAGGGGAAGGAAAAGATGCGGACATCGAGAATTGGAACCTTACCCAGTAAAGCATTTGCCGATGCTCGATCTCCAGCAAACCATATTCCGAATGTAAGCAAGCGGAGAAAGATGCGTCGGTCGTGCGCCGGGTTTACCCTCCTGGAGCTGGTCCTTGTTCTGTTCATCCTGGCTGTCACGACGGCTCTTGTGTTCCCCCGTTTCGTCGGTGTGCTTGGAAGTCTCAAGCTAAGGAGCGCAAGCCGGCTTCTTGCCGCTGCATCCTTCGGGTTGAGACAAGAGGCCCTGATGACCCGTCAAAGGTACCGCATGATCTATCAGGTCGAGAAGGGAACCTATGAGGTCGTACTGGTTCCCCAAGAAGGGGAGCCTCAAGTCTTGAAGCGAGAATCTCTCCCTTCTGGGATCTCCTTTCTCGATGTGCAAACTCCCACCCAGGGGAAAGTGAAAGAAGGGGAAGCCAGCGGCGATTTTTTCCCGGGGGGATATGTGGAGGAGACTACGATTCATCTGACCGGCTCGGGAAACCGGATTCAAACTTTGATCATCAAACCTTTTGCTCTGGGGGTTGATGTTCTTGAAGGTTACGTTGAGCAGGAAAAAAAGCCCTTCTAGCGATATCCCCTTCCGTCTCTCTTCTTGGATTCACTTTCCCCTCTCCCCTTTGGGGAGAGGGTCAGGGTGAGGGGAAAGTCTTGTGGCATTAGAGCACCCGATGCTTTGCAAGCGGGCCCGGCGTCTGCGCCGTGACGAGACGGAAGCCGAGCGGAAGCTCTGGGGACGGCTTCGTGCCCGACAAATGGAGGACGCCAAATTTCGGCGTCAGCACCTCGTCGGTTGCTTTATCACCGACTTCTGCTGTCCGGAGCATGGCTTGGTGATTGAGCTTGATGGGGGTCAGCATGCGATGCAGGAAAAATCGGATCGGGCGCGGAGCGCACTTTTGGCAAAGCAAGGCTATCGGGTGCTGCGTTTTTGGGATCATGAGGTGATGGAGAACATCGAAGTGGTCTTGGAGCAAATCGCCCGGGCACTAAGGGTCCCTCACCCCGACCCTCTCCCTGGAAGGGCGAGGGAGGAAGGGAATGCACGGAAAAGGAAAAAAGGAGAGGGAAAGCCAGTTTCTGATGAGAGAGGCTTTACTCTTCTTGAGGTCGTTGTCGCTTTGGCGATTCTGTCCGGGACACTGGTGAGCCTTCTGGTTCTTCACCATCGCAATCTGGTTCTTTTTCAACGCGCGACTTCGCTGACTCAGGCGACGTTTCTCGCCCAGGAATATCTAGCGGGGCTTACTCAGGGAGATAAAGTTTCCGGATTGGCGAACGCCGAGGGAACCTTTCCAGGACAAGAAAACAGTCCCTACCGCTGGCAACAAGAAGTCGAGCCTGCAAGTGCGGATGGTCTCCTGCGGATTCGCCTGAAAGTTTTGTGGGGAGAGGAAAGACAGGGTGAGTTTGTGGAGTTTATTTCCTATGTGGCGGAGAACCCCTGAATTGGGAAACTCCAGGCGGCAATCGGGTTTCACGTTAATCGAGGTCGTAGTTTCTCTGGGGATCCTCGGGATCCTCGTGGCCGTCCTCTACGGGAGCTTCTGGACAATTTCCCGCTCCTACGACGGGATGCGTGCTCGTCTGGAAGCGGAACAGGCGGGCCGCTTTATCCTGCAGAATCTGGCCCGGGAGCTGCGCTCCGCCTATCTTGCGCCGGACAACGAGAGCGTCGTCTTTGAAGGGACGGCGGACGAACAAAACGGCGGGGCCCGGGATCGGATCCGCTTCTTCTCTACTGCTCCAGGGTGGGGGAAGGGAGGGGAAGAGCACGAGTTGAAAGAGATCACCTATTTTCTGGAAGGGAGGGACGAGACTAAAGGGGTGCTCTATCTTTATCGCCGCTCTTCATCGGCCTTGCAGGAGGAGGGGCAATTTCAGGAAGTGGAGCTGGGTCCCTACGTTCAGGGGCTCTCCTTCCGCTATACCGGTGGCGAAGATTCGGAAACGGAAAGCTGGGATAGCAAGGCGGTCAAAGGGGAACAGCGTTTGCCTGCATCCGTCAAGATCGATCTTGTTCTCGGCACAGAGGAATGGCAGGAAAACCTGACGACCACTGTGGCCTTGCCGGTAGGGCGTTGATTTGTACTTGTTGCCGCAAGAACTATGAATCTGCGCAAGCTCCAAGAACCCCTGGTGGATCAGGATGGGATGGCGCTTATTCTCACCGTTTTGATTCTCTCCATCCTGATCGTTCTTGTCTTCGAGGTAAATAGTCTGACTCGCTTCGAGATGTTGGGTGCGGCTCATCTGCGTGACGAGACCCAGGCCGGTCTGCTGGCACGCTCGGGGGTCCAGGAAGCCATCCGCATTCTGAAAAAGGATGACGCGCAGGTGGACGACAATGAAGAAGAATGGGCCAAGGCAAATAGCCTGCCGGTGGACATTTCCGATGGGAAGCTCTCGTTCGCGATTCGCGACGAGAGCGGAAAATTCAACGTGAATCGTCTCATCAAGCAAGGAACCGGGGCAGGAACCGCAGGGCCGCAGCAGACCAAGGCAATGGATGAGGGGCAGATTCAGGCGTTCTTGCGTCTCCTGGATCCCCTGGGCATTGAGCGCAACATGGCTGACCCGCTCTTGGACTGGCTCGACGCGGACGACGAGCCCCGAGCCAGCGGCGCCGAAAGCGACTATTATATGACCCAGGACTCTCCGTACCGGGCCAAAAACGGTCCCCTGGACGCATTGAGCGAGCTCAAGCGGCTCAAAGGATATGAAGAGTCCGTCTTTGCGGCTCTCATGGGACGAGACGAAGGGAGCCGGTCCAAATCTCCCTTGAGTTCTCTGTTGACGCTGTATTCCACGGGGAGGATCAACATCAACACAGCGCCCGCCCCGGTCCTTCGCAGCCTGGCTTCCGAAATTACGGATGACGTTGCGGCTGAGATTCTCAAGGCCCGCCAGGAGCGGCC
>DATEAK010000011.1:0-3201 GCA_035288405.1 bacterium
AGAGTTTGACATCGCCGAAGGTCCCAAAGGACCTCACGCGGTGAAAGTCATCAAAAGATAACTTTCAAACACGAACCGTTTAACATGAGGAAAAAGAGAGAAGCCCCGGTCCCGATCGGGGCTTCTCTCTTTTAGAGCGCACGAGCGAGGACCAGAACACAGACTTTCAGAGCCCCGCTTTTCTTTAGGAGGCGGGCGCACTCTGCCACGGTCGCACCTGTCGTCATGACATCATCCACCAGGAGAATACGCTGACCGGGGATCTCCCGCGGGCGGACGACCCGGAATGCTCCTCTCACATTCTTCCTGCGCTCGGGTCCGCTCAGTTCAACTTGAGGCTGAGTCGTTTTCACCTTTTCCACAAGCCCCAGCTTGCAAGGAAGCTGCAGAGATTCGGCCAGTCGATGGGCCAGCTCCTCCGCCTGGTTAAATTCTCTCTGACGCAAGCGGCTCACGTGCATAGGGACTGCCGTCACCAACGTCAGATCGGATTCCCTGGCCAATCTCCAGGCCGCCGGCGCCATCAGATCCCCAAGGGGTTTGCGGAGCATTCTCTTGCCCCGGTATTTGTAGAGGTGAATGATCTCCCGCAATTTCCCTTCGTAAGGTCCGACGGCCACCGCCTCGTCAAATTCGGAGGGACCAAGACGGCACGGGCCGCATAGAGGCTCGTCCATCCCAGAAGGAACGGGGATCCCACAGCGAGTACACAAGGGGGGATGGAGGAGCTTCACCTTGTCCCAACAAGAACAACAGATGGATCCCAAGTGCTGGGCAGCCCGTTCCTCTTTGCACAGATCGCAGGGGTACGGGAGAATCCAGTTGAGCACATGCCAGGTACTCCAACCTGGATCCTTCCCCAAACTTGCTAGAGTGGTCCGCCAGCCTTTCATCCGGTCTTGACCAGATCCAAGCGCTCACCCCAACGCCTCTGCAGAGCCTGCCGGAGTTCCCGATGTGCCGGTTTTTGCAGTCCCGGATCTGCAGAGACCAGACGAAAGGCTTCCCGGCGAGCACTCAGGAGGACATCCTGATCACGCAGCAGGTCCGCCAGGAGCAGTTCGGGAATGCCCGATTGCCGCGTCCCCAAAAACTCCCCCGGGCCCCGAATCAGCAGATCCTTCTCGGCCAGAGCAAACCCGTCCCGGCTGGAGACGATTGCTTCAAGCCGCTGACGAGCCTCGGAAGAAAGAGGCGGATGAGCGAGTAAAACGCAGTACGAAGGTTCCGTGCCCCGCCCCACCCGCCCGCGCATCTGGTGAAGCTGGGCTAAGCCGAAGCGCTCGGCGTGTTCTACGACCATCACGGTCGCGTTGGGAACATCGATCCCGACCTCCACGACGCTCGTGCACACCAGAATCCGCAGAGCTCCGGCCGTCAAGGCTCGCATGACGGCGTCCTTTTCTTCAGCGCGCATCCGGCCGTGGAGAAGCCCCACCTTCAGATCAGGAAAAACTTCTCCCTGCAACCGGAAGGCCGTTTCCGTGGCAGCCTGCAGGTCGAGTTTCTCGGATTCTTCCACAAGCGGGCAAATGACGAACGCCTGGCGGCCGGCCGCCACTTCGCGCCGTATGAGTCCGTAGGCTTCCGGAGCCCGAGCCGCCGCGAGTACGCGGGTTTCGATGGGCGGGCGACCGCGCGGAAGTTCCTTCAACACAGAAATATCCAGGTCTCCATAGACAGTCAGGGATAGCGTACGTGGAATCGGCGTAGCCGTCATGACCAGGACATCGGGATTTACCCCCTTCTTCCTCAACTTGGCTCGCTGCAGGACTCCAAAGCGCTGCTGTTCATCGATGATGGCAACTCCCAGGTTGGGCACCTCGACCTCTTCCTGAATCAGGGCATGAGTGCCGACAATGATGTCCATTTCTCCTCCGGCAATCTGCCGCAAGAGCCTTTCTCGGCTGGCCCGCTTTACCTCACTGGTCAGCAGACACAGATTCAGACCAATGGGGGAAGTCAAGCTGCTCAGAGTTCGATAGTGCTGCTCGGCCAAAATCTCGGTGGGAGCCATCAGAACTCCCTGCAGTCCCCCTTCCACGGCTGCGGCCAGAGCCAGGAGGGCGACCGCGGTTTTGCCGCTGCCCACTTCCCCTTGGAGAAGGCGGTTCATGGGGACCGGGCGGGCCATGTCCTCGAAGATTTCGGCTGCCGCGCGCTCCTGATCCCGGGTTAGAGAAAACGGGAGCGCCTTGAGAATGCGCTGCACCAGGGGACCCGGCGGGTCCAGAGAAACCGCTTTGGTCGACACTTCATTGTCTTTACGCCGTAAGGCGAGCCCCAGTTGGAGCAAAAAAAGTTCCTCGAAAACAAACCGGCGATGAGCGGGACTTTCCCGGCGCGCCAATATGTCTACGGGGATATCCTCGGGTGCGTGGATCTGCCGCAGGGACTCCCGCCGCGGAGGAAGATGGTACTTTGCGAGAATCCCGGGGGGAAGAATTTCAGGGATGTGATCCAGACAAACTTCGAGGGCTCCTGTTATGAGCCTTCGTAAGGTCTTCTGGGTTAGACCAACCGCGGCTGGATAGATGGGAAGGACTCTACCTTCAAAAGCAGATGAATTCTCTTCCCCATCAAGGATCTCCACCTCCGGATGATGAACTTCAAGCCTTCCTCCAAAGCGAACGTTCCTCCTCACCGGTGCGCTCACAAGAACGCGCTGCCCCGGGGAAAAGCGCCCCTTCAGGAAGGATTCTCGGAACTGGAACCAGCGTGCCGATATGGTGCCGGTGCCGTCAGCCAAAGCGAGCTCGAAAATCCGTCGCCTCCCCCTGCCTCCATATCGGATCCCGGCGGATAAAACCCGGGCTTCAAAAACTTGGAAGCTGCCCGGTTGGAGTTCCCTGATCGGCACAAGCCGGCTGCGGTCTTCGTAAGCCCTGGGGAGAAGAAAGAGAGCCTCCTCCAACGTGCGGACCCCGAGTTTTTCCAGGAGCAGGGCCCTCCCGGGCCCGACTCCTTTGAGGTAGCGCACCGAATCCGTCAGAGATAGGGGCGCTCTTCCACGCTCCTTCAGGTTCAGTCCTCCGAAATCACCCCCACTAGGCAAGCACGACCCCGCTTCCTCCATCAACCTTCCCAAAGGCAGGACCCCCTCCGCAAGGCAAGCTCATTGCCTTGACGCAGGAGAAATGTGGCAACCGGAACTTGCCAGGAGCCCGCCGGAGTGATATGATGCGCTTCCTGGTACCGTAG
>DATEAK010000012.1:0-2744 GCA_035288405.1 bacterium
ATTTTGGAGGCCTGCAGGTGCTCAATGGGCTCTCCCTCACGGTCTATGAGGGGGAGATTACCGGCCTGATCGGTCCCAACGGAGCAGGCAAGACCACCTTGTTCAACGTGATCAACGGGGTCTACCGCCCCGAGGGAGGCCAAGTTCGCTTTGCCGGCCAGACCATCACCGGTGCCAGCCCTTATAAGGTCTGTCAAGCGGGCATCTCCCGAACCTTCCAGACCGGCAGGGCCTTTGTTTCCATGTCGGTGCTGGAAAACGTCCTGGTGGGCGTCCACTTCGGCCCGCAGGCTGCAAATGCCTCAGGCCCCCAGAAGATGGACAGGGCCAGAGAGATCGTGAGATTCCTGGAACTGGAGGACAAACAGCACGTTCTGGTCGCCCATCTCAACCCCATGGAACGCAAAATGGTGGAGCTGGGAAGGGCCTTGGCCAACGGTCCCCGGCTGATCCTGATGGATGAGGTCTTGGCAGGCCTCAACCAACGGGAGTTGCCCCGGGTGGCCCAGATCATTCAGCACATCCGAGCAGCCTGGGCTGTGACCATCTTCTGGGTTGAGCATATCATGACCACGTTGATGGGCACCTGCGATCGTGTCATCGTCCTCTACCAGGGAGAGAAACTCGCCGAGGGACGTCCCGAACAGATTGTTGAAGACTCTCGGGTAAAGGAGGCCTACCTTGGATCCAAAGCCTATCGCATCGAACGGTCTCCTGCTGGAAGTCCGGGGAGTTGACGTCTTCCACGGCGACATCCAGGTCGTCTGGGACGTCAGCTTCCAGGTCCAGGAAGGGGAGGTGGTGGCTCTTCTGGGTCCCAACGGGGCAGGCAAGACCACGACCTTGCGAGCGATCTCGGGAACCCTTCGGGCGCGATCAGGCCGGATCTTTTTCCAGGGAAAGGAGATCGCCCAAACTCCCCCCCACCGGATTGCCCGGCTGGGCATCGCCCACGTCCCGGAAGGGCGGCGGGTCTTTCCAGAGATGACCGTAGCGGAAAACCTGGAGATGGGTGCCTACATTCCTCTGAGAGAATCCCGGGGCCGGTTGAAGGAAAATCAGGAGAAGGTCTTCGATCTGTTTCCCCGTTTGCGGGAGCGCCACCGCCAGTTGGCCGGGACGTTGAGCGGCGGGGAGGCGCAGATGCTGGCCATCGGGCGAGGGCTCATGTCCAATCCCCGATTGCTCATCCTGGACGAACTCACCTTGGGCCTGATGCCCCGACTGATTGAGAGCCTCTTCGAGGCGATCCGGGTAGTCAATGCCGCAGGAGTGACGGTGCTGTTGGTGGAGCAAAATCTCGACGAGGCCCTTTCCCTGGCGCATCGAGCCTACATCCTGGAGGCAGGCCGCATCGTCTTGGAAGGAAAGGGGCAGGACCTCCTCGGCCAGACCCAGATCCGAAAAGCTTACCTGGGCTTGTAGGACTTCACGGCAACCTCCTGACGAAGGGTGATTTTTTAGGAGCATTCCCCTGCGGAGCTGACCACCTCGTTCAGGCCAACGGCCGGCTATCCACCCTGATTAGCGTGGACGGCGCACACACCCAGGGCGCCTTTCTAAGGAGGGAAGAAGCCAGAGCGAATCAAGGCCAATCCTGTGCCTGCCTGCGTCCCTCTCCGATCAGGTTCTTCCTGGAGAGAGGGTCCTCCGTGCCGGAGGTCAGTTCCAAAGACTCGGCTCTGCCCTCCAGGGCCACTTGCGCCAAGTTCTTTGAATAGGGATCTGCAAGGCGGCAGAGGGGCCGTGCGGCACCCGGGCGGACGGTTAGAGAAAACACGTCAAAACGGTTATAATGACCCGAGAAGTCCTGCACGGATTTCCCGATGATGATTTCTTCGATGCTGAGATCCGCGTACAGGATTCCCTCGCCGGGTTCCATGGGCCCGGCGAGAAACTGCCCCCACGGCCCGATTACGGACGCCCCGCCGTGGCTGCGAGACAGAAACTCGCGATCCAAGTCGTTCGCCGGCAACGCCTCCCGCATCTCGGCACTGATGGCTCCCACTGCATTGACTACGAAAGCCTTAGCCTGGTAGGCAAAAGATCTGCTGGCCACCTCGATGATGCTGCCCATGTGCGTGCCATGATTGAAGTGAGAAGGCCAACTGGCCACGTGCACCGTGGTTCCCATTGCATCGAGCACAAAGAGCGAAAGCGCATTGGAATTTTCCCCGCACATCAGGCCGCTCATGGCTCCGAATTCTGTCGGATAGGCTCGAAGCCCCTCGGCGTCCCCCGGCGCATGAACCAGCCGCTCTCCCAGGGTCGGATGCAGCTTGCGGTGCCGGCCGACGATTTGCCCCTTATCATCAATAAACAACAAGGTATTATAAAGGGTACCCATCCTGCCCGCGGTCTTCTCGCAGATTCCGATCACCACATATATGCTCCCCGCTCGTGCGGCCTCGCACAAGGCCTCCGTCGCAGGGCTCGGAATGATCACCGAGTTCTTGAATAGTTCCTTGCTGAATTGCAGGCTTCTAAATCCGCTAGCGGGATGAAAGTGGAACCAAAGGGGATGTGTGGGGATAAAGCCCTCGGGAAATCCAATGAGTCGCGCACCGTTTGACGCTGCTTCCCGAATCAGGGCACAAGCCTTCGCGACAGTACCTTCGCGGTTAAGGAAAACCGGCGCTGCTTGCACTGCCGCGACTCGGATTCTTGGGTAGTCATCTCCCATATTTCCTTCCTCCCTACAAGACGCCTGGATCCAGAATTTGGATTTTCAACTCACTGAATTC
>DATEAK010000013.1:0-3190 GCA_035288405.1 bacterium
GTCGGCCAGGGTTTCCCCGCTGAACTTGAGACCCTTGCCGGCCCCGGGCAGGTTGTAGGTGACCGCCACGGCCCCCATCACGGTCGGTATGTGGAAGAGCTCCCCGCCTTTGGCGTCTTTCATTTGCTCGGGGGTCATGGGCCCGTCGGTGGCGCCGAAATCCACGGTGAGTTCGCTGACCTGCTTGATCCCGCCGCCGCTGCCGATGGACTGGTAGTTGAAGCGGACCGAAGGGTCCACCTTGGTGTAGAGGTCAAACCACTTGGAGTAGATCGGGTAGGGAAAGGTCGCGCCTGCCCCGTTCATGAGCATCTGAGCCTGGCTAGGGGTGGCCAGAAAAATCGCCAGAGTCAGGGCAAGCAGGACCGTAACCAACCCTTTTCCTCCGTCCAAAAACCACTTCCATTTCCGCATCATTGCCACACTCCTCCTTCCGCTTGGTTCTGAAAACCGCGTACACGTTTGTGCCATCGAAACCCTCCTCTGTTTGTTGGTTTCTACTGGATGGATTTCACCAGATCCGATTGACGATGGGGTTACGTCGATGTTACAAGCGTGTGAATTCTTCTCGAATCTTGCTGACACGGTCTCCGTGTCCCGTGCCTCAATTCTCCAATTGGACGGCTTCTCGGTTGCACTTAACTGCCGGATTTTATATGCTCATTCGGCAGAGGAAGGTCATCAGGTGGCAGAGGAGGATGAAGCATGGCTTCCAGGGTCAGGATCGATCACGTAGGTCTATGGGTTCAGAGCACGGAAAAGGCGGTGCGCTTCTACAAGGAAGTTTTCGGTTTCGCGGTGAAAGAGCAGCGTCTTCTGGGAAGCGGGGTGCAAGCAACAGGCCTCTCCGTGGGAGATTCTCTGATCTTCCTTCTCGAAGTTTCGGGAAAAACGCCCGTGGAAAGCCCGAAGCATACCGGGGTGGACCATCTATGCCTGCTCTTCGATACGGAGGAGTTCAGGGCGGTCCAGGACCGGGTGGAAAAGCTCGGAGTCCCGGTCGTGGAGGTATTGCGAGAGCGAGGCGGAGCCTCGGGGTTAGGGCCGTCATTTTACATAGAGGATACGGATCACCACCGCCTGGAGGTGAAACGATTCTAACACCCCGCACCGCAAGATCCGCCTTTTCCCGGAAAGTTGTCTCTTTCTGCTTCCTGGCCGTGGGGCTTCTGGCTGCGTGCGCTGGGACGGTATCCCTGCCACCAAGTCCCCGCGCAGAAAAATGGGTGCGGTCTGTGGCAGCGGGGGACGATCCCGACTTCCGGGATGATCTGGACAAATCTTCCCTCGTCGCTGCGATCCAGCGCAGCCTGAAATTCCTGGAGGGGGTTCCGGCCGGAACCGAGTTTCCTCTGGGTGAGCTTCGTCTCAAACGAGAGAGTCTGCAGGAAACACTGAAAGCCTTTCGGGACTACCTGGAGAAAGATACGAGCAAGGAGCCGGTCGGCGATTTTCTGCGGCGCGAGTTTGATCTGTATGAGACTGTGGGTTTCTCTGGAAGGCGAGATGGGTTACTGACTGCTTATTTCGAGCCGGTTCTGGAGGGGAGCCGTGTGCGCGGCGGGGAGTTTCAGTATCCTCTCTATCGCCCTCCCCCCGATCTCGTCCGGGTCGATCTGGGAAAATTTCGCGCGCCTTTTGCCGGCGAGAGACTTGCAGGCCGTCTGAGAAACGGAGAACTGGTTCCATATTATAGCCGGAAGGAAATTGACCAGGAGAGGGCGCTGGAAGGGAAAGGGCTGGAAATTATCTGGCTCAAAGATCCGGTCGATCTTTTCTTCCTTCATGTTCAGGGTTCGGGCCGGATCCTCCTCAGGGACGGCTCATCGCTGCGGGTGGGGTACGCAGCTTCCAATGGGCGGCCGTACCGCAGCATCGGACGTCTTCTCCAGGAAGAGGGGAAAATTCGAGAGGAAGAGATGTCTCTGTCCGCTCTCACCGAGTACCTCCGCAATCACCCGGAGGAGCAACCTCGAGTATTAAATTATAACGAGAGTTATGTCTTTTTCCGGATTGTGGACGATGGCCCGCTCGGCAGCCTCGATCAGGTGCTGACCCCCGGCCGCTCCGTGGCCACCGATCCACGCCTGTACCCGCCGGGGGCTCTCGCTTACCTGGTCAGCCCAAAACCGGGGCTAGGTGCAGCGGAGAGCAGCAGGGTTCCTGAACCCATAGAGCGCTTTGTCCTCAACCAGGATTCGGGAGGAGCGATCCGGGGTTCCGGCCGGGTGGACTTGTTCTGGGGCAGCGGAGAAAATGCCGGACGTACGGCTGGCAAGATCAAGCAGCCGGTCCGCCTCTTTTTCCTTATCAAAAAAGGGCCCCCGTCGTAGGTTGGCTTGTGACCGGCTCGGCTACAAGTTCAGGTTGGATTTCCCTGCGACGCAGACCGTCCACCGGATGCTTCCGAGCAGGCCGCCGACGCAGCGAACTCTGGAAACGGTCCATGGTGACGTAAAACACGGGGGTTACGTACAGCGTCAAGAACTGGGAGAAAATCAAGCCGCCCACCACGGCTAGGCCGAGGGGCCTTCTCGACTCAGCGCCGGCTCCGAAGCCCATGGCGATGGGAAGCGTCCCCATGAGAGCCGCCATGGTGGTCATCATGATCGGACGGAACCGCACTAGACAGGCCTCATAGATCGCCTCCATGGGAGTTTTCCCTTCGGTACGCTGCGCTTCCAGCGCGAAGTCAATCATCATGATCCCGTTTTTCTTCACCAAGCCCACGAGCATGATGACCCCCACGAAGGCGTAGATGCTCAGCTCCACGCGGAACAGGAGCAGCGTCAGCAGAGCGCCGAAGCCGGCGAACGGCAGAGCCGAGAGGATGGTCAGCGGGTGGATGAAGCTCTCGTAGAGAATCCCCAGCACCATGTAGATGACCAGGATGGCCACGAGGAGCAGGAGACCTAACCCCTGCATGGAGGACTGAAAGGCCTGCGCCGTCCCCTTGAAACTCGTGCTGATGGTGGCCGGGAGCGTATCGCGTGCCAGCTTCGTCACTTCAGAGACGGCTTGGCCCAGGGCAGTGCCGGGCCCGAGATTGAAGGAGATCGTGACGGAGGGGAGCTGCCCGGTGTGGTTTACGGACAGGGGGCCGTATCCCTGCTGGAGGGAAACTAGGGAACTGAGGGGCACCAGTTGTCCGTTGGAGGACCGGATGTAAAGTAGGGAAAGGGCGTTCGGG
>DATEAK010000014.1:0-3619 GCA_035288405.1 bacterium
GGTTTTTGAGATTGGCCGCCTGCCGCTGCCGAGACACAAGCTCTTTCAGCCTCTTCAAATCACTGAGAGAAAGAGTCTTGGCCAGTTTCTCAACGGTCAAAGTCTCAAGCGCAGCGCGCAGTTCAAAGACCTCCTCAAGACCATCTTGCGTCAATTGCAAAACCAGCACGCCTCGCTGCGGGAGCAGCTTCACCAGGCCCTCCTTCGCTAAAAGGAGAAGGGCTTCACGCACAGGGGTTCGTGAAATATGAAGGACCTTGGCAAGCTGGGACTCGGAATGCCCGGCGACGGTCTCGCCTCCCTCCAGTATCGCCTCCTTGATCTTTTCATAAGCCTGTTCCTTAAGGTTCTTAGACCTCTCCACAGGCTTCAGCTTGTCATCCACCTTGAACCTCTCTCTTTTTCGGGTTGCAATTTGTTTTGGATACTGTATATTGAATTTTGTATCCTGTATACAATATATCCAGAATGAAAGAGCCTGTCAAGAGGGATTTGAAATTTTCCCCAGCAGTGATCACTTGTCGGTGTCTACCCCGGTCATTCTCACCGCTAGGGCGGCCCGGCGCGTTCGAGGGAACCCTTGAGAAGGAGAAATCCTGATGAGTACACGCGGCATGATCTTGCCCATTTTGTTCGCCTTAATCACCGGAATTGCGGCGCCGGGGTACTCCCAACCGGTGCCTACGTCGCTTCCCAAGGCTACCGAAAAGATCCTCAAAGAGATCAAGGTAGGCCGCGAGATCCTGGCCGGCCTCGATGAAGAACTCAAGGTCCCCCCGGCCTGGATCGAAGGAGCCAAGAAGGAGGGGAAGCTGCGGGTCCTCTCCGTTTGGGATCCCCCTCAAGCCGCAGAGGTCTTTGGCCCCTTTAAAGAGCGCTACCCGTTCATTAACATCACCTACAACCGAGCTTCCACCGAGGAACGAGTCATTAAACCTCTCGTGGCCTACAAGACCGGGCGGATCGTCACAGACCTCGTCAGCGATATGGGAGGCGGCTTTCATGCCTGGAAGGAAGCCAGCGCCCTGGAGGACCTCAGGAACATCCCCAACCTGAAAAACATCCCTCCCCTCATCATCGACTCCTCGGGAGGCCTGCTCGTCGGCCTACGCTACCGCTACTGGTGCATGGCCTACAACACCAAACTGGTCAAGAAGGAAGACCTTCCCAAGAAATGGGGGGACCTGCTGACCAACCCGATCTGGAGAAACGGCAACTTGGGCATTGGCAACCGGCCGGAGCTCTGGGCATTCATGCTCTGGAAGGCCAATGGCGAGCAGTGGACCAAGGATTTCCTCACCCGCCTGTTCAGCGAACTCAAACCCCAGCTTCGCAAAGAAGGCATGAACGCCATGCTCCAACTCCTGGGAGCCGGGGAGTTTTACGCCACCATCCCCAGCGCAGAGTACCGAGTTCAACAAGAAGTTCTGGAGGGGACGCCGATCAGCTACACCTGCCCAGAGCCTGTCCCTGTGGCCACCTCGGAGATCGGCATTGTGAAGGGCACTCCCAACATCAATTCCGCCCGGCTTTTCGTCAACTGGCTTCTGAGCAAGGAAGGGCAACTCGCTCAGTACGCCGCAGAATTCTCCCCTCCGATCCACAAAGGGCTGCAGCGCCGGGAGCTGGTGCCCTTTGCCGAGGAGATTCTGGGCAAGCCCGCTTCTGTGCGGGATCCTGGCCTGCAGACGGAGATTGGCCCCAAGGTGATCAAGTTCTGGAATGAGCTTTGGATCAAGGGAAGCGGAAAAAGGTAATTGATCCCCGCGGTCTAACTACTGTCAAAAATCTGGTGCAAAGAAAAAGGAGCTTTTTCAGCTCAGAGAGCAAGGATAATTTTCTTTCCCACGAGTTCATAAGCGAAAGGGAGACAGCGTATGGCGAAGTTTTCCGATCTCCGGGAGTACCTACAGGTCCTCGAGCGCAAGGGCCGCCTAGTTCGAATTCAGCGCGAAATAGTGAAAGAGACCGAGTTGCTCCCTCTGGTACGGCTCCAATATCGGGGACTCGAAGAGGAAGAGAGAATGGCTTTTCTCTTCGAGAATATCACGGATGTGAAAGGACGCAAATACGAAGGGAAAGTGGCGGCAGCGGTCTATGGAGCCTCCCGGAACATGTTTGCCTGGGGAATGGGCCTAGAGAATCCTGACGAAATGTATGAGAGGTGGCGCCAGGCTCTCAACCACCCCTTACCGCCGCGCCTGGTCAATTCGGGTCCTGTCCAGGAAGTCGTGCACACAGGTGCCTGGCTGGAAGAAGTAGGGATGGATTATTTCCCCGTTCCCGTGGAGGAACCCGGATTCAGCGGCACTATCCGCACTACCAACCAGATCATCACCAAGGATCACGACACCGGGATTCGTAACGTAGGTACTTACAGCGCACACATCCGGGCTAGAAATCGGCTCATGTGCGGAATAGCGCCAATTCACCATCTAAGGCTCCATCACTGGCGGAAGGCTCAGGAAAAGGGGATCCCCCTGCCAGCGGCCGTCGTCATCGGCGCCGTCCCATCGGTCACTTATGTAGGCTCGGCAAATATCCCGTACGGCATGGATGAACTCGGGGTGGCCGGGGCCCTCATGGGCGAGCCATTGGAATTGGTCCCGTGCAAAACAGTGGACCTGGAAGTGCCCGCGAATGCCGAGATCGTTATTGAAGGGGAGATTCCCCCGGAAGTCATGGAACCTTACAGCGCCTTCGGAGAATATCCGGGATACATGATGATGGAGCACCGCGCTTCTCCTATTATGAAGATCACTTGCATAACCCATCGCAGGCAACCCATCTTTACTCCTTTCCTGGTAGGTTTTTTCCCCTCCGATAATCACGTCATCCAGCGGTTTACCACAGAATGCGTTTACCATCGGTTCCTGAAATATGAGTGCAACTTGCCGGTAGTCAAAGACCTGGCTTTTCACTACTCCGGCAGCGGCTGGATGTACTGTGTCATCCGGATCCGCAAGACTCATCCGAGCCAGCCCTGGCAAGTACTGCACGCCATGGCCGGTTGCGACCCGAAGATCGGGAAAATTATTATCGTGGTGGACGAAGACGTGAATCCCGGAGATCCCGATGCGGTGAACTGGGCGCTTTCCTTTTCGACCCAGCCCCATCGCGATATGGAAATAGTCAAGGGACGAGTCCCTTCATTGGATCCTTCCGGACTTCCTTTCTCCGTAGAAGGAGAGGTCCGAACTTACCCTCCTCCCACGGGAAACTCAGCTCTGCTCATCGACGCCACCCGCAAGTTTCCCTATCCCCCACTGGCTTTGCCTAAAAAAGAGTACATGGAGCGGGCGATTCAGATCTGGGAGGAGGTGGGCTTGCCCAAGCTCAAACTGCGAGAACCCTGGCACGGGTACACCCTGGGCATGTGGGGAGATGACGATGAAGAGAACGCCCAGCTCATCGTGAGGGGCGAGTACTTGAAGCTGGGCGAAAAGATGGCGAAGCGGCAGATTCAAGCGGAGTGAAAAACGACTCTCGAGCCGAAGAAGGAGGTAACCCGTGAGTAGGTATGGAACCGCGTTCGTGTCCTGTCTGGTCTTTCTCGCCAGCCTCACCGCGCCGGCTTTTTCTCAAACGGCGCCCGGCTCTCTTCCCAAGGCTACCGAGA
>DATEAK010000015.1:0-4057 GCA_035288405.1 bacterium
CACTACCGGGGAGGATCCACGGTGGGCATCGTGATGAACGACCTGGTTGCGGGCGCGGTGCGGGGAGATTCCGTGCGCATTTTGGAAGCTGACCTGGGGACCAATGAGTACGTCTACGTGAAAGACGTGGCGCAAGCGATCGAGAGGGCCTGCACGGTCTACTCCGTGAAAAGCCGTGCCTTCAACGTGGGAACCGGAGTGCTCGCCTCGGCCCAAGAGATTGTGCAGAAAGTCAGCGAGCTGATCCACGGCGCTCGCGTAGAGCTAGTGCCTCCGGGAGCCGGAGAGAAAGTCGTTCGGCGCATCCACCCTCTGGACCTCTCTCGGAGCCGGGCGGAACTTGGCTACAAATCGGACTATTCTCTGGAGCGCGGCCTGGCGGATTACATTCAGGAGATCAGAGCGCACCCGGGATCCAATTGATGGAATCAAACCTTAAGACCTCAAGGTGTTCTGCATAGCTCGATCACAAGCGGCAGCGGATTCTCAAAGGGCTTGATCTGTGTACCTAAAATTGGTACAAAACAAGACAAAGAGAACCTTTCCTCGGCGCTGTTTGGGAAGGCCCGCCGTCGAAGGGGTAGTCATCGTGGGAGGGAAGTTATGAAGCCTGCGAAAGCAAGGCCCGGGACTGTTCTTATCGATGAGATCCTTGAATCCCTGAAATCGGTTCCCAGAGCGCGGCTGCGAATTGTTCGTGATGTGGTCGGGGCGCTTGTCGAGCCTACTGCCAAAGAGAAGCGCGGGAAGAGGCCGAAGCGTATGGAACGAGGAAGCCTTCTCGATACACCTTTCTGCGGGATGTGGTGCGGTCGAACGGATATTGACAATGGGCAATCCTATGGCATGGCGTTGAGGCAAAGGCTGGAGACTCGCGGTGACAGATCAAAGAACCTTCATTGATACAGATATTCTGATTGACGTAGCAAGGAAAGATCCTCGGGCTCTCGGCTTTTGGCGACGTGCCGAGGCAAGATCGTCCATGGTATGCTCTGTGATCTCCGTTTTTGATCTCCTTTCCGGGTGCCGCAACCTGCGCGAGCAGCGCGCGACCCTGAGAAGTCTTTCAACGATGGAGATCGTTCAGGTCGAGAGTGGTGATTCCATCCAGGCTTTAGAGTGGTACCGTTCGTTTCATATTCCCCGAGGGATCGGGTTTCTCGATTGCTTCGTTGCTGCCGCGGCTCGCCGCCTGGATTTCCAGGTTCATACGCTGAACACAAAGCATTTTAAGGCTATTCCCGGCCTAAAGGTGAAACACCCGTATTAGTGCAGGTGAGATGCCATGACTGCCCACGAGATCATCGGCAGGCAGACGGGACTGACGTGGTTCATGAAATCGTCCGGGAGGTGGGAATGGAAAATTTGGAAAGTGCTGCAGGAAAAGTTGCAATCGTAACGGGTGCCGGGAGTGGAATCGGCCGTGCCGTTGCCCTGAGGCTGGCGGCTCGAGGGGCTGCTGTGGCGGTCCTGGACTGTTTTGAAGAAAAAGCTCATCAGGTCAGCAACGAGATTCGCAAAGCAGGGGGCAGCGCCTTGCCCCTGGTTGTGGATGTCTCCCGCAAAGCGGATGTGCAGGGTGTCTTTTCCCTTGTTCTCAAAGAGTGGGAACACGTAGATGCCGTCGTCAACTCAGCCGGTATCTCGAACCGGGTTCCTGCCGTGGAGCTGAGCGAGGAAGACTGGGACCGGATGATCGACGTCAACCTGAAGGGGACCTTCCTGTGCTGCCAGGCGGTTCTGCCCCACATGTTCGCTCGTAGGACGGGGCATATCGTGAACATCGCTTCCAACTACGGCGTGCAGGGTGCTTTCCAGATGCCCCACTACGCGGCTTCCAAAGGCGGGATCGTGGCTCTTACCAAGTCCCTGGCTCTCGAAGGCTCTGCATACGGAATTACGGTAAACGCGGTGGCCCCGGGACCGGTCGATACGCCGTTGGTGCCGCGGACTCCGGAGCAGGTTCAGAATTGGGTAGTCAGGATTCCCCTGGGCCGCATCGCCACTCCCGAGGACGTCGCCGGCGCCGTTGTGTTTCTGGCCGTCGGACACAGCGACTACATCACGGGGCAGATCTTCCATGTGAACGGCGGCGCCCTCATGGCGTGGTGAAGCGCCAACCGGTTGTCATACCTTCTCCTTGCGAGGCGGAGCTTCCTCGGGATCGCTCGAGAAATCTCAAGATCAGCCGTCGCGGCTTGCCCGGACCGTTGGTTGCGATAGCCTGATCCTTCGTCTTGACCCTATGAGAGGAATGAGAGTATAGTAAGGCAGTCATTGATGGGAGAACACGATGGAGAAAATCGAAATCAGCACGCCGGAACCGGCAAAGGCTCTGGCTGTTCTCCGGGATGCCGTTGAACGTCAAAAAAACCTCCTTTCTCAAAGTATCGCCAGAACGCAGGAAAGAATTCACCAATTGGCCGCTTCCCTTCAGGTAAATCCTGACCTTCTCCTGACCGGAGAAATTCCCCATCCGGAGACACAGGACATGGACCTCTTGGAGCTGGAAGGGGAGATGGAAATTCTTCGGCATCTGCGCGATCAGCTCGATAGCCTTTCGTCCCTAAAAATATGCGGCTAGTGGAGTATGTGGCCTCCCTGCAGGAGCTGCTTACTGATACTCCTTTCGCGACGGCCACATCTCTTTCCTATGAGGAAAGGCCTCCTTCTGCAGGGCTCGTTCGGGGCATCCTATTCTTTTCCGATGGGTCACAACTTGACTTCAGAGAGTTTCTCATCACTCATCCCGCGCTCCGTGTGATCAAGTATGGCTATCACTACCGAATGGGAAATCGCCTCATCTTCCGTTATGACAACGCCAATGACCCTGCAGCGAAGAATCTTTCGACATTTCCCCATCATAAGCATGAACCTTCCGGAATTCTTGGAGCCGAACACCCCTCCCTAAATCAGGTGATTGGGGAGATCATTTCACAGATGAAGTTGCGGTAAACTGCGGCTCCCTGTTTCGTGACCACGAGACTCACGTCATCGATCCCATATACTCACTTCTTGATCTAACCGCTCAATCCTCAACTTTTTTACCCTGAAGACTCTTCTTTGGACTAACTACTGAGCAGTTACTGCCAGCTTTCCGAAACTTTTCCGGACGGGGAAACTAAAATCGAAGGCATCCTGGAGGCCACGCATTACTCCTTGGTCTGTTCCACAAACCCGAGTGACCTGTAAGTCTTAAGTCGCTTGGAATGCATCTTCCTGAGTACCGGTACTTGGGCGTCCGCGTAGTCGTACACCCTTACGGTGCGCTTTCCTTCAAATGTGCGCATCAAACGGCCGGTGTATTGCACCAGTCTGCCCCTGAAAGCTTGAGGGAAAACGAGAAACAGGGTATCCAATTGGGGGCAGTCAAACCCTTCCCCCAGGTATTGCCCTGTGGCAATTACCAGGAGGTCGTCATCGGAGGGCGTGTCCCGGATGGCTTTAAAAAGCGCAGCACGTTCCTTCTTGCGCAGTCCCCCGTCCAGAACCAAAGGATTCTTGCCCTGAGCTGACATCTGCTCCGCAAGGATCCGGCAGTGTTCCCGCCATTGGCTCAGCACTAAGCAGCGGCGTCCTTCTCCGAGGGCTTCCGAAATGTCCTGGCAAATTGCCCTGGATCGCTCGCCGTCATGGACCAGAGCCCGGAAGACATCCTGGATCGGGGTTTCTTCAGGGGCTTCCAGGCGAAAATTCGTTTCACGCACCAGGAGTTCTAGTCTCAGATCCCTCTGGGAGCTTGAGCGGGAGGAGATGCGGTAACGGATCGGACCGCACTGCATCAGAATAATGTCCTGAAGACCATCACGGCGGTACGGTGTAGCAGTCAATCCCAATAAATGGCGCACCGGCGCTTTCTTCACACACGACTCGAACGAGAATGCCGGGACGTGGTGACATTCGTCCACGATGATGAAGCCGTAATTGGAGAAGAAGGACTCGGCATCTTCCATATCCCTCAGGCTTTGGATCATGGCAAGGTCAATGACGTGGGTCTGTTTGTTCTTGCCCCCTCCGATCTGACCGATCTCGCGAAGGGAGAGGCCCAACAGGTTCA
>DATEAK010000016.1:0-7370 GCA_035288405.1 bacterium
GGTCAGACGCTCCACCGTGGAAAAGAGGGTGGGGTGATCCCGGGGCTCCAGCTGCTTGGCCCGGTACATCATCAGCACGATCTTGTCCGAGAACCAGTAGCTGGCAAAATTCATCAGGCCGGCCACCACGAAAGCAATGACCATTCCCTGCTGCCCGCCTAAGTACCCACCAATCAGAATCAGCAGGCCCGTCAGCAGCCCCAAAAGCATCGCCGTTCTGAGAGTGTTGTTCATATGCTTCGCCTCCTCACAGAGTAAAAACGCAAAAAACCTACATTTATTATTTTATAGACTCCAATTATGAATTGATAGTTCCTCTCGTAGATCAAGGCCGTTCGATCTCGGTGAAGATTTTCCCCCCCTTGAAAACGGTTACCGTCCCGGTAGATTCCGAGATGGCGATGGCAGCGGCATCGGTAACATTGGTTATGGCGGCAGCTGCCATATGGCGCGAGCCTAATCCGTGCGGGAGGTCCTCCCCCTCATAGGCGGCGTTTAAATGTCGACCGGCGCACAGGACCACGCCGTCGGATCGAATGATGAAGGCCCCATCAATGGTTGAAAACTCTTTGACGGTTTTTTCCATCTGTGGGTTGAAAATGCTGCGCTCCTCGTCCGAATAGCCCTGAAATGGGTTGATCACGAGTTGACGCGAGTACTGTAAGACCTTCTCATGATCACCGATAACCAGAATCGATCCTACCGGCTTGCCTTCCCGCCCCTCGCAAGAGAGCTCTAGAGCCAGGTGCAGGACAGTCTCGAAGACTTCAGGCGAGACGGCTTTGGCCATGGTCACGGATTCGACCGAGTTGAGGATCTCAAATTCCTCGCCGATCTCCAGAACCATGAGGGTATCCGCAACTCCGGTCTTGGGAATTCCGGCAATACATACGATCGTATCCCCCGCTTTGAGAAGCCCTTGGGAAATGGAAATCATGACGGCCATTTTAATTTGTCCGATCCGGCTGAGAGCGATTGGGGGAACCTGAATCGTTCCCAGACCTAGTTCTGCGCATTCTCCTTTTTCTAGCGTGTTATCTCCCCGGCAGACGAGAATGATCCGCGATTCCCCAACGACTTTCTTGAGAACCTCGGGATCGGGTACCAGGTCCGCATGGACAAAAATCGCAGTCGCCTCAACCTTATGAGCCACGGAAGCGGCAGATTCCAAAATAATTCGGGTAAGCTTCTTCATCGCCATAGGCGGACCCTAGTTTTTCCTCGGATCGTAGGGGTAGAGCTTTGCGAATTCTTCAAGGATCTGGCGCCCTTTTTCGTCAAGATGCTTGGGCAGTGTGATCTTGACCGTCACGTATTGGTCCCCTCTCCCTCCGCCTTTCAGGTGAGGCATGCCTTTTTCGCGTAGGCGGAATACCTGACCGCTTTGAGCGCCCGCAGGGATCACCATTGTGGTAGTTCCGTCGATCGTTTCCACTGGGACTTTGGCTCCCAGAGCTGCTTCGGTGACGGTGATGGGGAGCTCCGTATGAATGTTGTCCCCTTTCCGTATAAATTTAGGTTCCGGCCGAACCTTGGTTACAATATAAAGATCTCCCGAAGGCCCTCCGTTCCCTGGAGGTTCACCTTTTCCGGCGAAGCGGATCTTTGACCCCGTATCGACTCCCGGCGGAATTTTTACCGACATCTGCTCCGTCTTAGGTTGGGTCCCTTTGCCGTAGCAGGCCGGGCAGGGATTGGTCACAAGATTGCCGCGACCCTGACAACGGGGGCAAGTGCGTCCAAATCCCAACCCGCTGATGCCGAGCTGTCCGCTGCCCTTGCACTCCGGACAGATCGTTGGAGCACCCAGTGCCCCCACACCGCGGCATCTGGGGCAGGCTTCTTGCCGCGTGATGGAGATCGTCGGGGTCACTCCCTTGACGGCATCCTCAAAGCCAATTTCAACCGTGTAATGGAGGTCCTTCCCCACCCGAGGGGACTGGCTTCTTGTACCTCGGGCCTTCCCGAAGAGGTCTCCAAACAGATCTCCCAGGTTACTGAACTTGAATTCGCCGGAGTCCTGAGTGTACTGGGAAAAAGGCCCCGCGTCAAATCCCGGTTGAGCCTGGAACCCCTCGTGCCCGAACTGGTTGTAACGCTTCCGCTTTTCCGGGTTACCGAGGACTTCGTAAGCTTCCGAAATTTCCTTGAACTTCCGTTCTGCCTCAGCATTGCCCGGGTTTAAGTCCGGGTGATATTTTCGGGCCAGTTTCCTGTATGCTTTTTTGATCTCGACCAGCGAAGCATTCCGTTTGACGCCCAAAGTTGCATAATAATCCTGCTTTGCCATTGATCATCCCTGCCTGTGGTTTGAATCCAGGCCGGGTCCTTGAGCCCTCAATTACTTCTTACTGGCCGGATCCTCATATTCTGCGTCCACGACTTCCCCCTCTTCCGGAGCACTGCTAGAAGAAGTGCTGGTTGACGAGGAATCGGTTTGAGCCTTCTCGGATTTTACTTTCTGATACATGACCTCAGCCAGTTTGTGAGAGGTCTGGGTCAGGCGCTCGCTGGCTTTCTGAATCCGTGAGGCGTCCTGGCTTTTTAGGGCATCTTTGGCTTCTTGGATTGCCTCCTCCAGTGGCGAGATTTCTTCCGCAGAAAGCTTGTCCTTGTTCTCCTGGAGGGTCTTTTCGACCGTGTAGATGAGGCTATCGAGCTGGTTTCGCTGCTCGATTTCCTGCCGCTTTCGTTTGTCCTCTTCGGCGTGGGATTCCGCCTCCTTGACCATCCGTTTGATCTCGTCTTCCGCGACTCCACTCGAGGCCGTGATTGTGATTGCCTGTTCCTTGCCGGTGCCCAGGTCTTTGGCGGAGACGTTGACGATTCCGTTGGCGTCGATATCGAAGGTCACCTCGATTTGGGGGACTCCACGAGGAGCAGGGGGCATCCCAACCAGGTGAAAGCGCCCGAGGGTCCGGTTGTCCCGAGCCATCTCCCGCTCTCCTTGGAGCACGTGGATTTCCACGCTCGTCTGGCTGTCCGCCGCAGTTGAGAAGATCTCGCTCTTCCGGGTGGGGATCGTCGTATTGCGCTCGATGAGCTTCGTCATGATTCCACCCAGAGTTTCGATCCCAAGGGACAGGGGAGTGACGTCCAAGAGGAGAATATCTTTCACTTCCCCCGAAAGGACTCCCGCCTGGACCGCAGCTCCCAGGCCAACTACCTCATCCGGATTCACGCCCTTGTGGGGTTCTCGGCCGAAGAAGTTTTTCACCAGTTCCTGAACTTTTGGAATCCGCGTGGATCCTCCGACCAGGACCACTTCGTGGATATCGCCTGTCTTTAAACCGGCATCATCCAAGGCCCGACGGCAGGGGCCCAGAGTTTTATCGAACAGGTCCGCCACCATTTGTTCAAACTTGGCCCGAGTAAGTTTCATGTTGAGGTGCTTGGGCCCGGAGGCATCCGCGGTAATAAAGGGGAGATTGATATCCGTCTCCAAGGTACTAGAGAGTTCGATCTTGGCCTTCTCGGCTCCTTCCTTGAGGCGTTGCATGGCCATGGGGTCCCGGCTCAAGTCAATCCCCTGATCCTTCTTAAACTCCGCCACGAGCCAGTCGATGATCCGTTGATCCAGGTTGTCTCCGCCCAGATGGGTGTCGCCGTTGGTCGATTTCACCTCGACGACATTGTCGCCGACCTCCAGAATCGAAATATCGAAAGTTCCGCCTCCGAAGTCATAAACGGCCACGATCTCGTCTTTCTTCTTATCCAGCCCATAAGCCAGTGCGGAAGCAGTCGGCTCGTTGATGATCCTCTGCACGTTGAGCCCCGCGATCCGACCGGCATCCTTTGTGGCCTGGCGCTGAGAGTCATTGAAGTACGCAGGAACCGTAATCACCGCGTCGGTCACCGTCTCTCCCAGGTAGGACTCGGCCGATTTCTTCAGTTTCTGCAAAATCATCGCGGAGATCTCGGCTGGGGAATATTCCTTTTCCCGGATGCTGACCCTGGCGTCCCCGTTAGGTGCCTTGACGACTTTGTAGGGGACCATCTTCATCTCTTCGGTCACCTCATCGTACCGGCGGCCCATAAACCGTTTGATGGAATAGACAGTATTCTCCGGGTTCGTGATGGACTGACGCTTGGCGACTTGCCCAACCAGGATTTCCCCTTCTTTATTGAAAGCCACAACGGAAGGGGTGAGACGGCTCCCTTCTTCATTTATAATAACTTTTGGTTCTCCGCCCTCCATGATTGCCACCACGGAGAGCGTGGTTCCCAAGTCAATTCCAACCATCTTTCCCATAGGACGCCTCCTTGAACATTCACCTTAGTGATTTTGCAAAGGTGTTTATACCTATTGAGTGTGTTCTTGTCAAGTTTTATAACATTTCGAATTATCCCATCCCTACTCCTCAAGAATTTTTGCCTCTACAGGAGATTCCAGGCGATTGAAGATCATCTCTCCCCGAGTGGGGTCCCCTGAAACCTCGACGACACTCCCCGGTGGAAAATCTCCCGTCAGGATTTTTAGGGCTAGAGGGTCCTGCAGAGTTCGTTGAATGGCTCTGCGCAAGGGCCGGGCCCCATACACAGGATCATATCCTTTCTGGAACAAGAGATCCTTGGCCGACGGGGTTACGATGAGTTCGAGGTTGCGCTCTGCGAGTCGCTTTTGGAAGCGCCGCAGTTGGATGTCGATAATCGCCCCGATCTCCTCTCGTCCCAATTGGTTGAAGATCACCGTTTCATCGATCCGGTTCAAGAATTCAGGGCGGAATTGGGTCCGCAGCGTATCCATGACCCGCTGGTGAACTTCCTCCCGGTTCTTTTGGTTAAGGTCCTGCAACCACTGGCTGCCCAAGTTCGAGGTCATGATGAGAATGGAGTTTTTGAAGTCGACGGTTCTCCCATGACCATCTGTAAGACGTCCGTCGTCCAGGATTTGGAGGAGGAGGTTAAAGACATCACTGTGGGCCTTTTCAATCTCGTCGAAGAGGATCACCCTGTATGGCCTGCGGCGGACCGCTTCGGTCAAATATCCCCCCTCCTCGTAGCCCACGTAGCCTGGCGGAGCGCCGATCAGGCGGGCCACGGAGTGCCTTTCCATGAACTCCGACATGTCCATGCGGATCATCGCTTGCTCGTCGTCAAACATAAATTCAGCCAAGGCTCGGGCCAGCTCCGTTTTACCGACTCCGGTGGGTCCAAGAAAAATGAAGGACCCGATGGGGCGATTGGGATCCTGCAGGCCGGCGCGGGCCCGTCTCAAGGTGTTGGACACGAGTCGGACCGCCTCATCTTGTCCCACGACCCGCTCTTTGAGCCTCTCTTCCATTTTGATGAGCTTCTCCACTTCTCCTTCCAGCATCTTTGAGACGGGGATTCCCGTCCATTTGGCCACGATGCGGGCCACGTCTTCTTCGTCGACTACCTCCTTGAGCATGGAACCGTTTGCTTGGAGCGCCGCGAGGTGAGATTGCTCTTCCTGGAGCTCCTTTTGCAGCGTAAGCAAGGTGCCGTAGCGCAGCTCGGCGGCCTTACCCAGATCCCCCTGGCGCTGGGCCTGTTGTTCCTCGATTTTGGCCGATTCCAGACGTTCTTTGATCACCGAGATTTTCTGGATCGCTTCCTTCTCCCGCTGCCACTGGGTCTTCATACGGGCACTTTGCGCGGAGAGGACCTCGATCTCGGATTCAATGAGCCGGAGGCGCTCCAGCGAGGAAGGGTCGGATTCCTTGCGCAGGGCTTCTCGCTCGATCTCGATCTGGATGCGTTTGCGCTCGACCTCATCGATTTCCGCCGGCATGCTATCAATTTCCATGCGCAGCTTTGAGGCAGCTTCGTCCATCAAGTCCACCGCCTTGTCCGGAAGAAATCGGTCGGTGATGTAGCGGTTCGAAAGAGTGGCGGCGGCTACTAGAGCTGAATCTTTGATCCTCACCCCGTGATGAACTTCGTAGCGCTCCTTGAGTCCGCGCAAGATGGCAATCGTGTCCTCCACGGTGGGTTCGCGGACAAAGACGGGCTGGAAGCGGCGCTCCAGTGCCGCGTCTTTTTCGAGGCGTTTTCTGTACTCGTTCAGTGTCGTGGCACCGACGCAGCGCAACTCTCCCCGGGCCAGGGCGGGCTTCAGCATGTTCGAGGCATCCATAGCTCCTTCCGCCGCTCCGGCTCCCACGAGGGTGTGAAGCTCGTCAATGAACAAGATAATCTGTCCCTGAGCTTCCTCGATTTCCTTCAAAACGGCTTTGAGGCGGTCTTCAAACTCCCCTCGATACTTGGATCCAGCAATCAGGGCTCCCATGTCCAATGCCACGAGGCGCTTTTCTTTGAGTCCCTCAGGAACGTCTCCCGCCACGATCCGTTGAGCGAGCCCTTCGACGATGGCGGTTTTACCGACACCGGGTTCTCCGATCAGGACTGGATTATTCTTGGTTCTGCGGGAAAGGACCTGGATAATACGACGAATTTCCTCATCCCGTCCGATCACGGGATCCACCTTCCCCTTGCGCGCTAAATCTGTCAGATCCCGGCTGTAGCGGGCCAGGGCCTGATACTTCTCCTCGGGGTTCGGATCGGTGACCCGCTGGCTGCCCCGGATTGTCTGCAATGCTCTGAGAATCCCTTCCCGTGTTACTCCTTGCCGGGCCAGGAGAGCAGAGGTTTCACCTCCGCGTTCATCCACCATGGCCAGGAGTAGGTGTTCGCCACTGACATACTCGTCCTTCAACGGCTCGGCTTCTTTAAAGGCCTGATCGAGAACCGCTTTTAGGCGGGGTGACATGTACAAATTTTCCGTTCCACTGCCTCGGACTTTGGGGCGGTGTTCCAATGCTTGCCGCAGGCCGCCGGCAAAAGTAGTCGGAGAGGTTCCCAGTTTTTCCAGGATTGCCGGAACAATCCCCTCCCGCTCCTCGACCATCTCCAGGGCTAGGTGCTCGACATCCAGGGCCTGATGATCCATGGCCTGGGCTCGTCGTTGAGCCCTTTCGAGAACTTCTTGGGACTTGATGGTGAAGCGGTCATAGCGCATAATCAATCTCCTAACAAACAGGGTTCCCTTTTCCTGTCCCGGGATCCCGATCTGAAGAGGAATATACAGATTTAGTGCTTCATTGTCAAGTTTTATTAGAATTTCTATTCATGTATATCTAAGTGATTAATTTATAAGAGTATATTTTGTAACTTGGAATTAAAAGAGCGTAATTTAAGTGTAAGAATCCGGGAGAGTCGAAGGTAGCTTATGCGTCTTGAGGATCTGGGAGAATTTGGACTGATTGACCGGATTGAAAAGCTCTTTCCGTCCGGAGGCTCGAATGTTTTGCAGGGGATCGGAGATGACTGTGCGGTGCTGGACCAGGGGGACCACTGCCTACTCCTCACCACGGATGCTTTGGTGGAAGGCGTCCATTTCCGCTTGG
>DATEAK010000017.1:0-28814 GCA_035288405.1 bacterium
ACCGGGAGTGAGATCGTGGACTGGTACAAGGAGCACAACCTTTAAGGGAAAGAAAACCGAACTTCGTTTGAGGGGAATGCTGGGCTTTTCCGCATGGGGAGAAGGTAATGGCTTACAAAGATCTGCGTGAATTTCTTGACCGTTTGGAAAAAGAAGGGGAGCTCAAACGGATCAACGGAGCCCACTGGAACCTGGAGATTGGTGGAATCACGGAAGTTTCCCTAAAAAAGCCCAACCCTCCGGCTCTGGTCTTTGACAACATCCCCGGTTACCCCAAAGGATTTCGCGTTGCCAGTAATCTGGTCAATACCCATCGCCGCTCGGCCTTGGCCTTGGGGCTTCCCGAGGATGCCAGTCCCCTGGAACTGGTCAGGCTTTGGAAAGATCGCATCAGGAAAATCGAACCCATCCCGCCTCGTGTTGTAAAGGAGGGTGCCATCCTCCAGAACTTTCTTGAGGGCGAGAGGGTCAACATGCTCGCATTTCCGAGCCCCTTCTGGCACGAGCATGACGGAGGGCGCTACCTGGGAACAGCGGACATGGTCATCCAGGCCGACCTGGACGCTCCTGATTGGATCAACGTTGGAACTTACCGAGTTCAGGTCCACGACGAGAAGCATCTGGGGCTCTACATATCCAGAGGACATCACGGCTGGACGATTTTAGAGAAGTACTGGGCCCGGGGGAAACCCTGCCCAGTGGCCATCACTTTTGGCCAGGAGCCCGCCACTTGGATCGGAATCACTCACGCACTTCCGGACCGGGTTTCCGAATACGATTATGCGGGTTGGATCCGGGGCGAGCCCGTAGAAGTACTCAGGGGACCCGTGACGGGCTTGCCCATTCCTGCCCATGCCGAGATTGCCATTGAGGGTTGGGTTCACCCCGAGACCTCCCGGCACCGGATCGAGGGCCCCTTCGGTGAGTGGCAAGGCTACTATGCCTCAGAAGCGCGGCCGGAACCGGTGGTGGATGTGGCTGCAATCCTCTACCGCAACGATCCGATCATTACCGGGGCGCCGCCACTGAAGCCCACCGCGACACGGAATCCGCAAATTGCCATCGATTTCGGTTCGGCACGGATCTGGGACTACCTGGAGAAGGCTGGAGTGCCCGAGGTGAAGGGAGTGTTCCGGTTCATTTCCGGACAGACCAGCGCCTACTTCATCGTAGTCTCGATCCGCCAGCGCTACCCGGGGCACTCCCGGCAAGCGGCCCACGCGGCTCTCGGCTGCTACGGGGGAGCCAACAACGGACGGTTTGTGATTGTCGTCGATGACGACATCGATCCCTCCAACGTAGACGAAGTCCTGTGGGCCGTGGGGACCCGCTGTGACGCCGAGGCGGGCATCGATGTAGTGAAGGGGTGTTGGGGGTCGGCCTTGGACCCGCGCCTGGAGCCCTGGAAGAAAAAGGCAGGAAACCTGGTGAGCAGCCGGGCCATCCTTGACGCCTGCCGGCCTTACCACTGGTTCAACGAGTTTCCGCGTGTTAGCACCATCAGCAAGGAGCTGGAGAAGACCATCCGGGAGAAATGGGAAGGCGTGATTTAGGCCTTCCGGGAGGGGAAAAATGAGACGTTTTCCAGGAATTGTAGCGGTTCTCGCTATTATTTTGGGCGCGTTGGTCATTCCGGTTGCGGCCCAGGAGATGACCAAGGTGAGGGTGGGCGATATCGGCATCGGGGGGACATCGGACCACTTGCGGGTCGCCGTCGGGGCAGGAATCTTTCGAAAGTATGGGTTTGACGTTGAGAATCTTCTGATTGAAAGCTCCTCCGTCGTCGTTCAGTCTCTGATTGCCGGAGATCTGAGTTTTGTCCAGATCGGAGCCGCTCCGGTGGTGGCCGCGGTTGCCAACGGGGCCGAGCTCAAGATCATCGCCGTCCCCATGAACCGGTTTAACTTTGCTATGGTGTCGGCCCCAGAGATAAAAACTCCACAGGATCTCAAGGGGAAGATCCTGGCAATCAGCCGCATCGGGTCCGGGGACGAATTTGTGACCCGGGAAACCCTGCGCTGGTGGAACTTGAATCCGGAAAAAGATGTGCGCCTCCTGCAGGTGGGCTTCACGCCCGCTCGCCTGGCGGCCCTCAAATCCGGACAAGTTCACGCCACTTTGCTCTCTCCCCTCGGCGCTGTCGAGGCCAAGAAGATCGGCCTGAATGTTTTGGCTGACCTTACGGAGATGGACATCGAATATGCCCATACGGCTCTGGTCACCCGGAGCGCCCTGATTGCCGAGAAGCGGAGTTTCGTGGAGCGCTTTCTTCAGGCCTTCGTGGAAGGGGTCAAGTATTTTCGCAGCCACCCCGAGGAGGGGATAGCTTACTTGCGCAAGTTCTCGAAACTACCGGAGGATCAGTTGAAGGCCGTTTACGAAAGTATCCGCAAGAGCATGCGGGAAGAGCCTGTTCCCACGCTGGGGGGGATCCAGACGGTAATCAGGGGCCTCAGGGGAGAAAAAGACAGGACGCTGGATCCGAACCGTGTCATCGACTTGAGCTTTTTCAAAGGAGCCGTCTCCAAGTGAGAAATTCCAGCGTGATACCTAAAATCCCCCAGGACCTGCGCGAGTTCATTGCTTTAATGGAGAGAGAAGGGGAGCTTTGCCGTGTGCAACGGGAAGTAGATGCCAATCTCGAAGTAGGAGCCATCACTCGCCGGGTCATCGACTTGAAAGAGCGGGCACCCCTGTTCGAAAAGGTCAGGGGATACGCTCAGGGCTTCCGTCTTTTCGGCTGCGTCCTGGGACCGACCCGACCTGTATTGCAAGGACGGGTTTCACTGGCTCTGGGGCTGCCGAAAAAGACACCAACCCTGGAGCTAGTCGAGGAATTCGTGCGCCGGACCGCAAGCCCGATTCCGCCCGTGATGGTCTCCAGCTCTCCTTGCAAGAAAAACATCCTGCGGGGAGATGATGTGGACCTTCTGCGCTTTCCGTCTCCAAGGGTTCATGGGATAGATGGGGGGCCCTATATCGGCTCCTGGAACATCTGCGTCACTCAGGATCCGGAGACCGCCTGGGTGAACTGGGGTCTGTACCGGGTCATGGTCCACGATCGTAGGCACCTGGGAATCCTCCTTCACCCTCACCGGCAGCACGGCGGCCACATGTTTTATAACCGCTACGAGAAGCGCGGGGAGCCCATGCCCATCGCGATTGCTATCGGGACGGATCCCATCTCCACCATGGCTTCGTGCGCAAGCTTCCCCTTCAACGTGAGCGAGGTGGAAATGGCCGGCGCCATGCGTGGAACTCCTGTCCCTCTGGTGGAGTGTGAGACCATTCCCTTGAAGGTTCCGGCTAGTTCGGAGATCGTCATTGAAGGAGAAGTGCTCCCGGGGGAACGGCGGGAAGAGGGACCTTTCGGGGAATATACAGGATACTCGGTCCACGCGGAAAAAGCCCCCGTCATCCGGGTAACCTGCATCACGTACCGGGATGATCCGATCCTGACTATGAGCAACATGGGGAAACCTTGGGATGAGGCCTCTGTAACTAGTTCGGTAGTGACCAGCGGGGTGGTCTATCACGCCTTGCGGGAAGCGGGGATCCCGTTCCAGGCGGCTTACACGTACGCGCCTCAAATGAGTATCATCGTCTCAGCTCCCTCGGTTCCTGGCTTGCCCTTGCGTATTGCTTCGGCTCTCTGGAGCGGGAGAGTGAGGACGGATCTTCCCTATCTGGTCATCGTCAATGAAGACGTGGACGTAACCAACATCGAGGATGTGTGGTGGGCCATCACAACCCGCATGCATCCAGCCCACGGGATTCAAGTTGTAGAGGGCAAAGTGGTCAATCCTCTAATCCCTTGGGTCACCCCCGAGGAGAGGGAGAAACGTGTGACCCACGGGATCATCTTTGATGCCTGCTTCCCTCCTCATTGGAGCGCCGAATACCTGCGAAAACACTGTCAGGTGGTGGACTTCAAACAGGGGTGGCCGCCGGAGGTGCAAGAGCAGGTTCTCAAAAACTGGGAACAGTACGGCTACGGGGAGGCAACCTAGGATGGACCCCAGGGAATTTTTTCCACCGGAGGAACTGGAAGCCTACCTCAAAGGGAAGCATGGAGAGAGGATGGGCTTCGGGGTCTGCCCGGCGGTTATTGTGGTGGACCTGACCTATGCGTTCGTGGATCCGGCTCAGGAGTTGACCGGAGGAAAATCCGGCTGGCCCGCAGTCCAAGCCAATGCCCGGCTCCTGGAAAAGGCCCGGGAGAAATCTGTCCCCATCATCTACACGAAACCTTCGGAACATACCCGAACTCACCCCGTGATGGGCTCTGTGAGTCGCAAGCGGGTTGAGGCAATCCGTCAGTGTTTGGTCAAGCCTGGAAGCAACGATATCGTTCCGGAGATCGCCCCGCACTCCGAGGACTACGTGATCACGAAGACGGCAGGCAGCGGTTTCTTCGGCACCGATCTGATCAAGATCCTGATCTATTACCGGGTGGACACGGTGATTGTCACCGGGGCTTCCACCAGCGGCTGCGTGCGAGCTACAGTGGTTGACGCTGCTTCTTATAACTACTTAACCATCGTACCCACCGAGTGCGTGGCCGATCGCTCTGAGCTCTCGCACCGGGTGAGCCTGTTCGAGATGGACATGAAATATGCAGACGTGGTAGGCCTCGCAGAGGTGCTGGAATACATTGCCGGATTGCCCCAGCGCCCCTGGGAAGCCTGATTGGTTCCCGGAAGAGGCAGGTGATAAACGGGAGGGTAGACGATGAAACAAACGATGAAACAAACAATGTGGCTGGGAGTCAGGATGTTGATTGTATTCTTGGTCCTGGTCGTGCTCCCACCGAACGGCAGCGCGCAGACCGTGACCAGGATGAACATTGCCCACTCGATGATCTCCAAAGAAACCGCCTCCCTGTGGGTGGCCGAGGCCAACGGGCTTTTCAAAAAGCATGGGATCGACGCCGGTATTGTACTGATTACCAGCGGCACCACGCTCACTCAGGCTCTGGTGGCGGGAGATGTCCAGATGGGTCTCACGGCTCCGCCGCCGGTGCTGGCGGCCGTGGCCGGGGGCTCGGAGATGAAAATCGTGTTGGGCCAGGCCAACGGCCTCAACTTCGTCTTGGCTGGAAATCCGAAGCTCGTGAAGATCGAGGACCTGAAGGGCAAAAAAGTGGGGGTGAGTCAGGTGGGATCCTCCACCTATATCGGCCTCATGCTGGCTCTGGAACACTTCAAGATGGATCCCATGAGGGATGGGATCACGATCGTTGGTGCAGGGAGCGATCCGGCCCGGTTTGCAGCCCTGACTGCGGGGGGTTTGGATGCTTCGATTCTCAACCCAGGGTTTGTCCCCCGCTTGCGGGAACAAGGGTACAAAGTTCTAGTGGATCTTAATGAACTTAAGATCCCGTACACGCAGGGGAGCTTCGTTGTCTCCCAGAAACTTATCAATGAGAATCCGGATCTGGTCCAGCGAGTTGTAAACGCACTGGCCGAATCCATCGTTTACTGCCGGGACCCGATGAACAAGGAAGCTATCCTTACCCTCTTGGCCAGGAAAATGAGGCTCAAGAATGTCCGCGACGCCGAGGGACACTATGGTCAAATCCTGGCGACCTACGAGCGCAAACCCTACCCTTCTATCGATGGGCTGCGCAACGTGATCCGGTTCCTCGGGCAAACGAACCCCAAGGTAGCCCAGATCCGGCCGGAAGATGTTGTGGACGTATCGTTCATCAAGAAATTGGATGAAAAGGGGCTGTTCAATTAGGAGCGGCCCGGGCTTCCAAGGGGGGGCCTCGGGGGAAGCGCCTGGTGAAACCGGCAAACTTCAAGTATGAAGCTCCTGCCAGTCTGGAGGAGGCCCGAGAACTCCTCCGGGCCCACGGTGGAGAGGCCAAGATTTTAGCCGGAGGCCAAAGCCTCATGCCTCTTCTCAACATGAGACTCGCTCGCCCTCAGGTTATCGTCGACATAAATCGGGTGCAGGAACTGGAATTTATCCGGGTTGGGGAGGACGGATTGCATCTGGGAGCCTTGGTAAGACAGGCAAAGCTAGAAGAAGACCCGCTCATCGCCCGGCATTGTTACCCACTGAAAGAAATTGCACCTTTCATTGGCCATCCGGCGACTCGATGCCGTGGAACTGTGGGGGGAAGCCTCGCTCACGCTGACCCTGCTGCCGAGCTTCCATCTCTTCTTGTAGCTCTGGGCGCACGCTTCAAGATTTCTGGGGAAGGGGAGCGCTGGGTGCCTGCCGATGATTTTTTCGTTACCTATTTCACTACAGCCCTGGGGCCGGAGGAGATCCTGTCTGAGATCGTTATCCCCTACATGGGCCAAGGTACCGGAGTCTCATTTAGGGAATTTAACCGCCGCTGGGGGGACTTTGCCATGGCCGGCATCGCGGTTTTCCTGGCTGTGGATGCGACGGGGAAAATTCGCCGGGCGTGCCTCGTTCCCGTAGGAGTCGAGGGGGCTCCAAGGCGGATCCAGGAAGTCGAGGCAAGGCTGCAAGGGGAGCCCAGGAGCCCAGGCCTTTTTGAGGAGGCCGGAGTCTTGATAGCCCGGGAGGTGGAAGCGCAATCCGATCTGAATGCTTCCGCGGACTACAGGCGTCGACTGCTGGAGGTTCTTACCGTTCGAGCTCTGGAAGACGCGTACTTCCGAGCTATGGAGGAGAGCGCCCGTGGCCAGGCATGAGATTCAGGTGACAGTGAACGGCGTGCAAGGGGTCTACCGTGTGGAGGCCCGGAAAACACTGTGCGATTTCCTGCGTCATGATTTAGGCCTGACCGGGACCCATGCCGGCTGCGAGCACGGATCCTGCGGAGCCTGTACTGTCCTCGTGGACTCGGTGCCAGTACGCTCCTGTCTGATGCTGGCAGTTCAATCCCATGGATCCCGGATTGTCACCGTCGAAGGCTTGGCTCAAGACGGAAAACTACACCCATTGCAAAAGGCCTTTGCCGACCATCATGGTTTGCAGTGCGGCTTTTGTACCCCGGGGTTCTTGCTCACTCTTGTCTACCTATTGGGCAGGGGCAAACGTATGGGAGAAGAAGAACTGCGCCGGGAGCTGAGCGGCAACCTGTGTCGCTGCACGGGCTACCAGAAAATCGTTGAGGCCGCCCTGGATGCCCAGGCCGCCCAGGCGGAGGAAAAAAGCTGATGGATAAAGGTTCGACCGTCTATGTGGGGAAGCCTCTTTCCCCCCGGGAAGACCTGGCGCTCGTGCAAGGGCAAGGAACCTATGTGGATGATTTCCATTTTGCCGGGATGCTGGAGGCAGCGTTCGTGCGCAGCCCTCATGCCCATGCTCGAATCAGGGCCATCAACCTCGATGCTGCTCTGGCTTTGCCGGGCGTCTGCGGGATCTTTGTCTACTCCGACCTGCCAACCGACGCCCGCAGCTTCCTGCCTGCTCTCGGTGATCCTTCCTTAAATATCATTACAGATCCCATCCTGGCCGATGGGGAAGTGCGTTATGTGGGTGAACCCGTCGCCGTGGTTCTGGCGGAAGACCGATACGTGGCTGAAGATGGGGCGGATTTGGTTGCAGTATCTTATGAGCCTCTTCCCGCCTCTGTTGCCCTGGAAAGAGCCTTAGACCCTGATGCGCCGCTCGTTCATCCGGAGACGGGCACAAATTTGGTCGGGGAGAGGACCTGGGCAACCGGAGATGTGACGGGTGCATTTGGGAATGCAGACCTGATACTGAAAGAAGTTTTGCGCGTCCACCGAGGCACCTCAAGTCCTATCGAAACTCGAGGGATCGTCGTATTTCCCGAGACCCGTACCGGATTCCTCATGGTCTGGGCCTCGACCCAATCCCCCCACCGTGTGCGAGACATGCTCGCTGCTCTCCTGAGAATCCCGGTTCATCAGATCCGGGTGATGGCTCCTGCTGTTGGAGGAGGATTTGGTCCTAAGAGTGGAGTCTACCCGGAGGATTTTTTAATTCCCTGGCTCGCGCAGCGGCTGGGGAGGCCCGTTAAGTGGATCGAGGATCGGCGCGAATACCTTCTATGTGCCCGTCAAGAGCGCGACCAGGTGCATCGGGTCGAAATCGCCCTATCCCGCGACGGCAGGATTCTGGGGCTCAAAGATGAGTTTCTCTATGACGTGGGGGCATACTCCAGCACAATCATTTCCCCTTGGACAACGGCCTATACGATCCCGGGGCCTTACCGTATTTCGAACTTGTCTCTTACACTGCGGCTTGCTTTCACCCACAAGGTTCCCACCATGACCGTGCGGGGAGCTGGACGTCCCCAGGCCGTCTTTGTCATGGAACGATTGGTGGAGCGTGCGGC
The DNA here is from genome assembly GCA_035288405.1 of bacterium. Classification (GTDB taxonomy): domain Bacteria; phylum JACPSX01; class JACPSX01; order JACPSX01; family JACPSX01; genus JACPSX01. Next base: position 8,288 of record DATEAK010000017.1, read on the forward strand.
CCGGGCTTTGAAAATTGATCCTGCCGAGATTCGGCGGCGCAATCTAATTACCCCAGAGGACATCCCATGGGATACAGGGCTCACCACTCGGGAAGGTGAGAGGGTCGTATATGAATGTGGGAATTTCCCGGATTACCTGAATCGAGTCCTGGAAAAGATTGGTTACGACCGTTTCCGGAACGAGAAAAAGGAGGCAGGGAGAATAAGACGGGGGATCGGCATTGCTTCCTATGTGGAAACGACGGGTATGGGACCTTACGAAGTTGCCCGGGTCGCCCTTGATTCGAATGGAAAGGTCACCGTGTACGCCGGCACCGCCCCTCAAGGCCAGGGACACCAGACGGTTTTATCTCAGATTTGTGGTGAGGAGTTGGGCGTAGACCCGGCAGAGATTCGGGTCATCACCGGGGATACTGCTTTCATCCCTTTTGGGATTGGGACTTTTGCCAGCCGGTCTGGTGTGACGGCCGGCAATGCTGTGTCTATGGCTGCCCGCTCTCTGGGGCGTCGGCTGCGGGAATATGCCAGTCGCGAGTTTTCCTGCCCTGCCGACAGGGTATTCCTTGCCGAGGGGAAGATTCACGTTGAGGGTGAAGTTCCCCATGTCCTCTCCCTTTCCCAGTTTATGGGTCAGCTTTTGCAACATCGACCTGAACGTAAACAACAAATTATTGGTCCCCCTTTGCTTGAAGAGAGTGCCGTTTTTACACCCGATCGACATAGTCACGCGGCTGGAGCCCATGCCGCCATCGTGGAGGTGGATCTAGAGACAGGGGGGGTCAAGATCTTGCGCTATGCCGTCGTTCACGACTGTGGCCGGGTGCTTAATCCAATAATCGTCGAAGGACAGATCCAAGGTGGGGTAGTCCATGGGATCGGCAATGCCTTACTGGAACGGGTTGCCTACGACGAGAACGGACAAGTGCTGAGTGGATCGTTTATGGACTATCTCTTGCCAACGGCGGCTGAAGCTCCCCGTGTGGAGATCGGCTTGGTGGAGACGCCGAGCCCGGTCAATCCATACGGAATTAAGGGAGTGGGGGAATCCGGGACAATGCCTGCACCTGCAGTTCTAATGGCTGCCATTGAAGACGCCTTACGTCCTCTGGATATATTTGTCCGTTCGGTTCCGATGAGCCCGGAGGAGCTCTTGAATCTCATCGACTCGGCGAAAAATTCCGTCGCCTCCTGAGAAGCGCTACGAAATGGGGGCAAAGAGAGAAAGGGAGGGGCTATGAAGGCGATTGTTCCCAGGAGAATCATGATCTCGGGACTTCTTCGTGTTGCTCTGACTGTTTTCGTGCTGGGAGGGACCCAGTTGCTCTGGGCTCAGGGGGTCGCCAAGCTCAACGTCTCGACCTTTGGGGAAACGGCAATCCCGAGTTGGCCACAGTACATCGGCCAGTTGAAGGGTTTTTTCCAGCAAGAGGGGATTGAGATCAAGACCTTCTTCCTCTCCTCGGAATCCCAGCAACTCCAGGCCCAGCTTGGGGGTTCCCTGGATATTACGACGATGGGTTCGGTTACCCTGATCAATGCGGTTCTCAAGGGAGCCGATCTGGCCATCGTGGCAGCAGTGGTCACCCGCCCCCCGGAGGTGTTCGTGGTGACCGGCGACATCAACAGCTTTGCGGACCTGAAGGGGAAACCCATTGCCATTTCCGAGCTCTTCTCCTCGGATTCCTACGTGACCAAGAAGCTGCTGGAGAGCAAGGGTCTGAAGTCGGGGGAATACACGTTGCTGCAAATCGGCTTTTCCAGCGCCCGGCTGGCGGCCCTCCAGGCAGGCTCGGTCAAGGGGGCCATTTTGACCTTCATCGCGGGGCAGCAGGCCCTGGAGGCGGGCTTCAAGCAGCTCGCGGACCCCAAGGACCTCATCGATTTTCCCTGGAACATGATCAACGTGAAGAGGGATTGGGCTCAGAAGAACCGGGCCCTGCTGGTGCGCTACCTGCGGGCTCTGGACCGGTCCATCTCCTGGATGAATACTCCCCGCAACGCCGAGGAGGTCATCAAGTTTTTGGCGGAGAGGACCAAGACCAAGGATACCTTGATCGCCAAGACCTACGAGTTCATGGTGAGCTCCAGGGCACTGCAAGCAACCCTGTCGGAGCAGGTGGTGGAGAAGGCGGTGGATTTTATGCGGGAGACGGGGGATATCAAGGGGAGCTTTGAAGTGAAGAAGATTGTGGACCCGAGTTACCTGGCCGAGGCACGCCGATAGGATGCACCTGGGGAATTGGGGCAAAGGTTATTGGGAGGGAGGCAGCAGCAATGAATCAGGACACGAGGTCTCTGACTGCCGGCAGCGTATGTGTCGATAAAGCAGCGGAGCCGGTCTTTGCCGAAGAGCAAAAAACCTGGTGGCAGTATCATCTGAAGACATTCCGCATCCTCCTCTCCCTCTTTCTTGGGCTTCTGCTGTGGGAGATTGTTGGCCGGCTCAGCAATCCATTGATCTTCGTCCCCTTCTCCCAGGTCGTAGGGGCGTTCCTGGAGCTGGCCCGCAGTGGGGACCTTTGGCGCCACACCTATGTGAGTTTTGTGGAGCTGGTCGTGGGTTTCTCGATCGGGGCCGGCGTGGGGTTAGCCCTTGGCGTCGTGATTGGCGTAAGCGAGCCTGTACGGGATATGACGGATCCATGGATTTCGGTCCTCTATTCCACCCCGTACATTGCTGTAACGCCCCTATTCATCATCTGGTTCGGGATTGGGATCACCTCCAAGGCCGCCATTGTCTTCTTGGCCGTGATCTTCCCTGTTCTGCTCAACACGTACGCCGGCATTGCCACGGCAGAGCGACGCCTGGTGGAGACGGGGCGCGCTTTTGGGGCCTCTAATTTCCAAATATTTCGTTGGATCCTGCTGCCGTCGGCGTTGCCCTCCATCGTGGTCGGCCTACGTCTGGCCATGTCTCGGGGACTCATCGCGGTGGTGGTGGGAGAGCTCTTCGGGTCCCTGGCGGGGCTCGGTTTTCTGATCGCCAATTCAGCCCAGAAATTCGACACTGCGATGCTCCTGGCAGGAGTCTTCACGCTGGCTGGCATCGCCATGATCTTGGTGGAAACCCTCAAGTGGATCGAGCACCGGATGGCGCCCTGGCGCGAGGCAACCGAATAGGAAAGGCGGGGAAAGGAGGAGAGGGGCGATGAAGAGGATCGTTTCCAGGAAAGTTGTGATCTCGGGGCTTCTTGGAATTGCTCTGACCGGTTTCTTGCTGGGAGGGACGCAGTTGCTCTGGGCTCAAGGGGTCGCCAAGCTAAACGTGGCGACTTTCGGGGAAAACGTAATCGAAAGCTGGCCGCAGTTTATCGGCCAGTTGAAGGGGTTTTTCCAGAAAGAAGGGATCGAGATCAAAGCCTTTTTCATCGGGGCAGAATCCCAGCAACTCCAGGCCCAGCTTGGGGGCTCCCTGGACATCACGACGATGGGATCGGTTGGCGTAATCAACGCTGTCCAGAAGGGCGCCGACCTGATCATTGTGGGAGCGGTGGTCACCCGTCCTCCGGAAGTGTTCATGGTGGCGAGCGATATCAGCAGTTTTGCAGACCTCAAGGGAAAACCGATCGCCATCTCCGAGCTGCTCTCCAATGATGCCTATGTGACCCGGAAGCTGTTGGAGAGCAAGGGGCTAAAGGTGGGAGACTATACCTTGCTGCAGATTGGCTTCTCCAACGCCCGTCTGGCGGCTCTTAAAGTGGGTGCAGTCAAAGGGACCATCTTGATCTTCATCGCGGCGCAGCAGGCCCTGGAGGCAGGCTTCAAGCAGTTAGCTGACGCCAATGACCTCATCGATTTTCCCTGGAACATGATCAACGTGAAGAGAGACTGGGCCCAGAAGAACCGGACGGTGCTGGTGCGTTATTTGCGGGGCCTGGATCGCTCCATTGCCTGGATGACCGATCCGCGCAACGCCGAAGAGGGCATTAAGCTCCTGGCGGAGAGGACCAAGACCAGTGAACCCCTGATTTCCAAGACCTACCAGTTCATGCTGAGTTCCAAGGTCCTGCAGGCGACCCTGTCCGAGAAAGTGGTGGAGAAGGCGGTGGATTTCATGCGGGAGAGAGGAGACCTCAAAGGTAACTTTGAGGTGAAGAGGATCGTGGACCCGAGCTACCTGGTCGAGGCGCGCCGGTAGGGGAAGCGCCGGATGGCATGCCAGCGTCGGGCGAAAGGTTTAGAAAGGCGGGGGAATGGCCGGCCTGAAAACGATTGGCCTCTATAAAATCTTCTACCAGCGCGGTGGGGGCGTCATCGAGGTGTTGCGCAACATCAACCTTGAGATTAGCGAGGGGGAATTCGTCAGTCTCGTAGGGCCGAGCGGTTGCGGCAAGACCACGTTCCTCAGGATTTTGCATGGCTTGATCAAACCGTCATTGGGCCGGATCCTCCTGGGAGAAAAGGAGGTCACGTGCCCAGGAGCCGAACGGGGATTCGTGTTCCAGGACGACAACTTATTCCCCTGGCGGAACGTACTCGACAACGTGGCCTTTGGCCTTCAGGTCCAGGGCGCTTCCAAGAGAGAGCGCTACGCGCGCAGTCAGAAGTTCATCAATCTGGTGGGCCTCAAAGGCTTCGAGCGCCATTTCCCCCACGAGCTTTCCGGGGGGATGCGCCAGCGGGTCAACCTGGCCCGGGCCCTGGTGCTAAACCCTGAAATGCTTCTGATGGATGAACCGTTTGCAAGTCTTGACGCCCAGACCCGGGAAATTATGCAGGGGGAGCTGCTCAAGATCTGGCAGCGCCAGCACAAAACGGTTCTCTTCGTGACTCACCAGATCGACGAGGCGGTTTATCTGGCCGATCGGGTGCTGGTTTTCGGAGCCCGTCCGGGAAGCCTCAAGGCCTCCTTGGACATCGACATTGAGCGGCCCAGGCCCCTGGAGATTAAGCGCACGCCGCGGTTCATCGCTTACGTGGATGCCGTCTGGAAGTTGATCGAGGAGGAGGTTCGGGAGAGCATGCTGCTCCTCTCCGGAGGGCGGCAGGAAGATTTCACAGAGGAGTGGGAGGCTTCCAATGGAGACCAAGGTGGTGACCGTGCCCACCGAGAAGGTGCTTCAAGCCATCGATCGTGAGGAGTTGATCCGCCTGGCCATGGATCTCTGCGACCTGTGGACTCCCACGGGGGAGGAGGGACCGGCGGGGCGGTTTCTCTACGACTGGTTTCGGGCCAACGAGTTCGAGGCCGTTCTCCAGGAGGTCGAGCCGGGCCGATTCAACGCCGCGGGGATTTTGCGCGGGGTGGGGAGCGGGTGCAGCTTAATGTTTAATGGCCACCTGGACGTGTCCCGGGCCGAGTCGGGCCGGATCGAGAAGTCTTTTGTCCGGGACGGCATGATCTACGGCGAGGGGATCGCCAACATGAAGGGATCCCTCGTGTCGTTCCTGATGGCCGGTAAGGCCTTGCTTACGTCGGGAGCCCGGCTCAAAGGGGATCTAATCCTGGCTGCCGTGGTGGGGGAGGTCTCTCTCGCCCCCGTGGGACCTCACCAGAGTCCGCGCTACCGGGGAGAAGGGATTGGCACCCGGTATCTTCTTTCCCACGGGGTTGAGTCCGATTACGCTGTGGTGACCGATGGCTCGGAATTTTCCGTCGTTCGAGCCCAGGCGGGAGTGGCCTACTTTCGGATCACCACGAGTGGTGAACGGAGCTACACGCCTTTCACCACCCGAGGGGGTACGATTGCCGAAAGTACCAACGCCATTGTCAAGATGACCCGGATTATCCAAGCACTGGAGGATTGGGCGTGCGGTTACGAGAAGAGGAATCGCTACGAGTTTCCCGGCGGACTTTTGGTTCCCAAGGCCAATATTGGGGCCATCGAGGCGGGTTCTCCCAGCAAGCCAGGGAACGCCCCACCTGATTGCACAATCTACGTGGATGTGCGCCTGGCACCAGGGTGCCGGCCTCTAGCGGTCGAGCGGGAGGTCCGGGATCTGCTGGCAAAGCTCGACATTGACACCGTCGTGGAGATGTACATGTCGCAACTCGGTTATGAGGGTAAAGGGGAAAAGGTCGAGGAGCTGGCTAGCGTCGTTGCCAATTGTTACCGGGCCGTGTTCGGGACCGATCCTCCTCCCCCTTCGATCCCGACGGCCAGCATGTGGACCGACACCAACCTCTACTGGGAGGTGGGGATCCCCGCCGTCAAATTTGGGCCTTGCCAGCAGAAATATCCAAACCGGAGGATGGTCGAAATTGACGAGCTCGTGAAGACAGCGCAGGTTGATGCGTTGATCGCAATGGAGATATGCAGCCGGGAGCGAAGGCAGGTTTCGAATCCAGGCACAGGTGTCTGAGTTCCAGAGAATGGTCGGGGCAGGCGTGGTTTAGGAGGAAGACATGGTTCAATTAGATCTGAGAGGGTGGCTGGAAGAGGTTCGCCGCCTGGGCGAGCTCCTGGAGCCGGAGGAGACCCACTGGGACCGGGAGATGGGGGCCCTGACCCAGCTCGTTCACGAAACCCATCCTGAGAATCCTCCGGCGTTGCTCTTTGACAAGATCCCGGGATATCCGGTGGGGTTTCGCACCCTTTACGGGACATTGAGCTCCGTGCCGCGGCTGGCCCTGACGCTGGGCCTTCCTCTGGAATACGAAAACCGGCTGGAATTCGTCGGCGCCTTCCGGGACAAAATGGCCCGGGTGGAGCGGATTTCCCCGGTGACCGTCAAAGAGGGGCCTGTTCTCGAAAATTTCCAGGAGGGGACGCAGGTCGACGTTCTGAAATTTCCCATTCCCAAACATCACGAGCAGGACCCCGCCCGCTTTATCGCCACCGCCTCGGCCGTCATTCTCAGACATCCTGAAGAGGGCTGGGTGAACGTGGGGACCTACCGGTCCATGGTCTATGATGGCCGAACGATTGGCCTGGAGATGTCGCCAACCAGCGATGGGGGTCGTATTCAAGAAGCCTACTTCCGGCAAGGAAAACCCATGCCGGTTGCCCTGTGCGTGGGGCAGCATCCCCTCCTCTATCTTGTGGGAGCGAGCTCCTGGAAAATCCCCGAGTTGGATGCGGCGGGGGGGCTGCTGGGAGAGCCCGTGGAGGTGATTGAGGGTCCTTATACAGGACTCCCAATCCCGGCGGCTGCCGAGATCGTCATCGAGGGGGTTATGGAGCCTGGCCTAACCAAGCCTGAGGGTCCCTTCGGGGAGTGGATGGGATACTACGCCAGCGAGGTGGTGGAACGCCCCTACGTCCAGGTGAAGACGGTCCTGCACCGCAACGATCCCATCCTGACCTGTGCTCCTCAGCACCGCCCCACGGATGAAACCGTCCTCCTGCGCTCGGTGGCGAATGCCGCCAAGACCTGGGAAGCACTGGATGGTCTCGGGATTCGTGGGGTCAGGGGGATCTGGCAGCACGCCGGAGGGGCCGCCAAGAAATTCCTGGTCATCTCCCTGGAACAGGCCTACCCCGGACATGCCCGCCATGTCCTGCATTCCGCTGCGGTGTCCGGGGGCGCCATCTTCGGGGGGAAGTGGATCATCGCCGTGGATGAGGACATCGATCCTTCCAATGCCACCGAGGTCATCTGGGCCCTGTCGACCCGAGTCAACGGCCCGGATGACTTTGACTTCATTCCCGAGGCGCCGTCAGGAGGGCTGATCGATCCCCTCACCGGGGGGTATTTCAATACCCGAATCCTGGTCGACGCCACAATCCCCTTCGACCTGAAGAAGGCCGGAAAGTTTCCAAGGCCCGTGGTGGTCAGCAAGGAGATGGAGGATTCCCTGCGCCGTCGTTGGGGAGATCTCCTAGGGTTTAGTGAGAGAAAATATACCCGGGAGGGGCGATGATGGGAGGCAAGGGTAAGACTGCCTTGATTCGCCTGGGGTCTATCTTCGGCTGTCTGGTGTTCTGGGAGGTCACTTCCCGGTTTGTCCCCATGGGTCTTTTCCCCGGCCTTCGAGAGACCTTCGATGCCTTTTACGATAACCTAGTCCAAGGGGTACTCCTGGTCAATCTTGGGGTCACCACGCGGCGGGTGTTTGTTGGCTTCCTGGTGGCCCTTTTGATTGGAGCCATCATGGGGTTGTTCATGGGGCTCAAGCGGGTCGTGGAAGATTCCTTGACCTATCCCATGCTATTTGCCATGTCAATTCCCAGCTTGGCCTGGGTGATCCTGGGGCTCATGTGGTTTGGCTTGACCGAATTCGCGGGCATCTTTGTCATCTCGGCAATCGTATTCCCCATCGTTGTCATCAATACCTACGAGGGGGTCAAGGGTGTGGACAAAACTTTCATCGAGATGGCCCAGGCCTATAAGGCCAGCCAATGCAAGATCATCTTCGAGATCATTCTCCCCTCCACTTTTCCATACATTCTGTCGGCCTGTCGGTTCGGGATCGGCGTGGCATGGAAAATTGCCATTATTGCGGAAATGCTGGGCATGAGCCTCGGGGTCGGCTACCAGCTCAAGTACTACTACTCCCTGTCGCGGATGGACCAGGTTCTGGCCTGGATCCTGGTTTTTACTCTGGCCATTTTCATCGTTGACCGCTTTGTCCTGGCGCGGATTAGCGCTCTGGTTCTGAGGTGGAGGCCAAACGTCGCGTTATGAATCTATCAGTAGATACCAGCCAGCGAACAATCAAGATTTCTCTTCGCAATGTTCGGAAAGACTTCCGCAAAGGGGATGGGACTGATCTCACCGCGATCGCGAATCTAAGCTTCGATGTTTATGAAGGAGAGTTCCTCTGCCTTTTGGGTCCTTCAGGTTGTGGAAAGTCCACATGCCTGGGCTTGCTGGGAAGGATCGATACTCCCTCCGGGGGGGAGATTCGGTTCTCGGGTCAGCGTGATTCCTACAAGATCGGCTTTGTCTTTCAGTCCCCGCGGCTGCTTCCCTGGAAGACCATTTGGAAAAACGTACGCTTTAGTCTGGAGAGCCAGAAGCCTTTTCCCAGGCAGGAATGGAACGAGCGCGCGGCAAAGGCCATCGAGCTCGTGGGGTTAAATGGGTTCGAGGGTTGCTTCCCACATCAGCTCTCCGGAGGGATGCAGATCCGCGGAGCCATTGCCAGGGCTCTAGCCCTGGAGCCCGAGGTTTTGCTCCTCGATGAGCCCTTCAGCAATCTGGACGAAATCACCGCGAAAAAGGTCCGCAAGGAGCTGTTGTCCATCTGGAGGCGGCTCGGCATGACGATTGTGTTTATTACCCACGATCTGCACGAGGCCGTCTTTCTGGCGGACCGGATCTTGCTGCTGACACCAAGACCTATGAGCCTCTTTAATGAATTTATGATTACGGTACCCAGGCCGCGCTCCTACTCGGAGCCGGACCTTTTTGAAGCGGAAACCCAAATTGCCCGGGCCTTTGAGGCCATGATGCCGAGTGAAGAATAGAATTGCACAGGCGCCCGGTTCGAGGCCGGGGTGGAAGGAGGGGATCATGAAAAGAGCGTCGAGATGGTTGCTGGCGGGTTTGTGGGCTGTCTCGGCCGTGATGTGGGGAAAAGGTCTCGGCCTGGCGGCAACCCAGACTGAAACTCTCAAGGTGGCCTTTTTCCCCGGGGCCATCTCGGTCCCCATCAACGTCATGGAGACGCAAAAGCTCCCCCAGAAGTTCGGGATCAATGTGGACTTCAAGCGATTTGCCGACCCCGAGGCTACAGACCTCGCCTGGATTCATGGGGAAGTCCACCTGCAGCCCGGGATAAACCTGAACCAGTCGGCGGCCAACTTCCTCAAAACGGGCCACGGGCTCGTGGTCTTCCCCACCTTCATGGCCACGAACAAGGTTCTGGTCAAGGCGGACTCGGGAATTGGGCAGCTCAAGGATCTCAAGGGGAAGCGGCTGGGCATCCCGAGCCGCACGAGCGGCGAATCCGTTGTCTTGAGGTGGCTTCTCGATGAAGCAGGCCTGCGCTGGGAGCGGGACGTGGACGTGCGCGAGATCCCGCCCAATGTTCTGCCTGGGATGCTCCAGCGGGCCCAGGTGGATGCCATCGTGCTCTTTGAGCCTTTTGCTTCGCGGGCCATCGACGAAGGGGGAGGCGCGGTGAAGCTGCTCTCGGATTTGCAGGTGGAGTGGCAAAAGCGCAAGGGTTTTCCCCTCATGTTCAGCGCCATTCACGTGGATGATAAGTTTGCCCGGAAGAACCCCGAAGTGGTCAAGAAGTACCTGGCCATGTACAAGGAAGCGGTGGAATACATCGAGAAGAATCCCGACTCGGTGTATGGATTCTACCGGGGGATCTTTAAATTCACGCCGGAGGGGTTCAACCTATTAAAGAGAAATCTGCGCGGGATCTACCCGCTGGAGTGGAACGACAAGATGATCGCCGGCATGAAGGACTACCTGTCCTTGGCTGTTCGCTATGGACTTTTGCCCCGGGTCCCCGACGAGATGTTTACTCGGGAGTTTGCGCCATGAGAAAGGGTCAGGATGGGTAGCGGGACGGAAAGAATGTCGGGTCGCCCGCCGGAGAGTTGCGGGGAGCCGTCGCGGACAAGGGTCTGTTTTGACCGACCGGGAGAGCCGTAATCGTGCAATATTATGAAGACCTGCGGGAGTTTGTCGGGTACTTGGAACAACTCGGCAAATTGCACCGCTGGAGAAGACCCATTAATAAGGATACGGAGCTGATGGCGCTCCATCGCTGCCAGTTCCGTGGGCTCCCCGCGGAAGAGAGGAAAGTATTCCTTTTCGAGCAAGTTACTGACGCTCGAGGAAGAGCGTTCTCCATGAAGGTACTGGCGGGAGCCTATGCGGTCTCCGGTCAAGTGATGGCGCTGGGCATGGGATGTCAGAATTGGGAGGAGTTGAAGGAGAAATGGCATTATGCCCTGGAGCATCCGGTAGACCCCGTGCTGGTCGATTCAGGGCCGGTTCAGGAAGAAGTCCATGTCGGGAGGGAACTGCAGGAGATTGGCCTGGATGAACTGCCCGTTCCTGTCGAGGAACCCGGGTTTGCCGGCACGGTGCGGGTCTGTGCGCCTTTTATCACTCGTGATAGTGAGACGGGAATTCGTAATGTCGGAATGTATAGCGGCCATTTGCGGGCTAAGGATCGATTGATCGCAGGAATCGCCAGAATTCAGCATGCCATGCTCTACCATTGGAGCGACGCGCGCAGGAGAAAACAAGGGTTGCCTGTAGCGATCGTTCTGGGTACCACTCCGGACCTTGTGTTTGCTGCTTCCGCGAGCATACCTTACGGTGTGGACGAACTGGCAGTGGCGGGAGGAATCGCGGGAAGGCCGATACCGTTGGTCAGGTGTAAGACCATCCCGCTGGAAGTTCCGGCGATGGCCGAAATAGTCATAGAAGGAGAGCTGTCGACTGAGGTACTGGAACCTTATACCGCTTTCGGAGATTACCCGGGCTACATGGATATAGAAAGATCTTCGGTTCCTGTAATCAAAGTGACCGCGATCACTCATCGGCACGATGCCATCTTCAACCCGATCCTGGTGGGATTTCCTCCCAGTGAGAACAGCGCGATTTCTCGAATGTTGAATGAGATAACACTGTTTCATTTTCTCAGATACAGTTGCAACCTGCCCATGGTTGAAGAGGTGCACTGGCCGGAAGCGGCCGGCGGTTTGAATTGGTGTGTGATCCGTATGAAAAAGCTGCACCCCAGCCAGTCGTGGCAAGTCCTGCGCCTTGCCGCCGGTGCCTGCCCGTTGGGGAAAATATTCATCGCCGTGGACGAGGACGTCGATCCGAAAGACCCGGACCTGGTGACGTGGGCTGTGAGCTTTGCCATGCAGCCTCATCGAGACGTGGAAGTAATAACAGGTCGGGTGCCCGGGCTGGACCCCTCGGGGCTTTTATTGGCTCATAGAGAGGGAGGAAGAGAAAGCTATCCCGGTCTGCAAGGCTGCTCGAGCATTCTGATTGATGCCACGCGAAAAGGAGCCTATCCGCCTGTGGCTCTTCCGAAGAAGGAGCACATGGAAACCGCCATAAGGATTTGGAAAGAGGAAGAGGGTCTCCCGAATCTGAATCTTGCTTCTCCCTGGTATGGTTACGACTTGGGTCAATGGTCGGAAGATGATAGGGAAAATGCAGAGCTTATAGCCCGGGGCATGTATCTGAAACTCGGCGAAAAAATGGCTCAGCGCCAGACGCCTGTCGGCGATGAGGCCGGAGAAGCGGGGTTGTAGTGTTACCGGGCGTTCGTCAAGAGCGACATCGGTTTTGCTGGAAGCACGCAGCAACAGAGGAGGGATCATGAGAAGATATTCAAGGTGCCTGTCGTTGAGTTTGTGGGTCGTCTTCATGATCGTTTGGGGGAAAGGTTTTGGCCTCGCGGCAACCCAGTCTGAAACTCTCAAGGTGGCCTATTTCCCCGGGGCCATTTCCGTCCCCATCAACGTCATGGAAACGCAAAAGCTCCCCCAGAAGTTCGGGATCAATGTGGACTTCAAACGATTTGCCGACCCCGAGGCCACCAACCTTGCCTGGATTCACGGTGAAGTTCAATTGCAGCCCGGGATGAATTTAAACCAGTCAGCGGCCAACTTTCTGAGAAGCGGATACGGACTCGCGGTGTTCCCCACGTTTGTGGCCACGAACAAGGTTCTCGTCAGGACGGATTCGGGAATCGCTCAGCTCAGTGACCTCAGGGGAAAGCGCGTGGGTATCCCGAGCCGCACGAGCGGCGAGTCCGTAGTTCTGAGGTGGCTACTGGAAGAAGCGGGCGTGGGCTGGGAACGGGAAGTGGAAGTGCGCGAGATCCCGCCCAATGTTCTGCCGGGGATGCTCCAGCGCACCCAGGTGGATGCCATCGTGCTCTTTGAGCCGTTTTCTTCCCGGGCCATTGACGAAGGAGGAGGGGGAGTAAAGCTTCTCTCAGATTTACAGGCGGAGTGGCAAAAGCGTAAGGGTTTTCCCCTGATGTTCAGCGCCATTCACGTGGACGGAAATTTTGCCCGGAAGAACCCTGAAGTGGTCAAGAAATACCTGGCCATGTACAAGGAAGCGGTGGAATACATCGAGAAGAATCCCGACTCGGTTTATGGATTTTACAGAGGCCTCTTTAAGTTCACGCCGGAGGGGTTCAATCTACTGAAGAAAAATCTGCGCGGAATCTACCCGCTGGAGTGGAATGACAAAATGATCGCTGGAATGAAGGACTACCTTTCTTTAGCCGTTCGCTATGGACTTTTGCCCCGGGTCCCTGACGAAATGTTCAGTCGGGAGTTTGCTCCCTGAGCAGGAGCCGGGATGAGTAGAAGTGGATGAAGCTGTCGTATTAGGTCTTCCCAATAAAGGAGGGAGCCCAAGATGCAAAGCGCGCGGAAGGAAAAATTGAGGTCCACGTTTCCGAAGGTAAGAGCAAGGGCCACCGATGGTTTGTCTGTTCTGGCAGCCGTGGTGCTCGTCTTGGTCCTGGCGTTGGTAGGGGCCGGATCAGCTTGGTCCCAGGATGCCGGGGTGCCCATCAAGGTCGGGATCATTCCAGGGATCATCGATGTTCCGGTACTGCTCATGCAGGCCATGGGATTGCCCGCCAAATACGGCGTCAAACTGGATGTGCGGCGCTTCGCAGATCCCGGGACAATCAACGAAGCTTGGCTCCACCGGGAGATTCATCTGCAGCCCGGCATGAACGTGCTGCAGTCGTCAGCCCAATTCCTCAAAACCGGGTACGGCCTTGCGGTTTTTTCCAGCTTCCTGGCCAGCAACACGGTGATCGTGAAGAGTACTTCTCCGATTACACAGCTGAGGGATCTCAAGGGGAAACGGTTGGGGATCCCGAACCGTCTCAGCGGAGAGGGGCTGGTTTTGCGCTGGCTTTTCGATGAGGTTGGAGTTCCCTGGGAAAAGGAAGTTGATGTGCGGGAGATTCCCCCGAACGTCATGCCTGGCATGTTGCAAAGAGATCAGATCGATGCCATGGTCCTGTTCGAGCCTTTAGCTTCCATGGCTCTCACTACTGGCCCATTTCGGACCGCTCTGGACGTTCAGGGAGAGTGGCAGAGGAGGCAAGGGTCCCCTCTCATGTTTAGCGCGATCCATGTGGATGATCGGTTTGCCCGCGAAAACGGGGAGGTTCTCAGGGCCTACCTGCGAATGTACCGGGAGGCCGCCCTGCAAATCCCCAAGGATCCTGACAAGGCCTTTGCCCACTACAAGACGGCCATGAAGTTGACCGATCGCACCTTCGAGGTTCTCAAGGAGAACATGAAAGACGACTATCCGGTCGAATGGAACGAAAAGACGATCAAGGGGATGCACGAGGTCCTGAAGCTGGCTGTGAGATTCGGCCTGATCGAGAAAATCCCTGAGAAAATGTTCGCTCTGGAGTACGCCCCAAGATCGTAGAAAGCCTTACAGCCGAATCTATGGGGTTATTCAGAGTGAGACGTAGTGCGAGGAGAATGGCGGACGGCGGCCGATGGGATTTAAAGGCGGAAAAAGCTCGTGCTGCCTGGCATGAGGAGAAGGAGACAGTTGGCTGTGCTATATCGCTGACCCAAGCCAGCGAAACTCAACTACCAATAGCTGCGCTCAACAGCTCGAGTCTGTGTTCATCCAGAAGAACCGCTTTGCGTTTCTCGAACGCCAGAAGGCCATCCGTTTCCATCCGCAGAAGGTGGCGGGATGCGGCTTCTCGGGTAATGCCCACCATGTCCGCCAGGTCTACTTTTGTTAGATCAACCTCCACTACTTTTCCTGCTGCCCGGTGTTTCCCAAACTTCCTGCCCAGCTCGAGAAGAGACTTGGCCAGCGCCGCTTGGACACCACCATACGCAACCTCAATGCGGTGATAGGCTAAGAAAGAAACGATTTCGGCAAGCTCTTCAAGAATGTTTTGGGCAGTGGGCCGGTGTCGGAACAAGGAGTTCAGGTCCGATTTTCGAATTGAGACTACTAGGCAGCGTTCCGCAGAGACTGCGTCATAGGGGTACTCATGTTCTTTTCGAGCAGATAGCGCAGCGGGTCCCAAAATCTCGCCCGGTCCCAGAATAGCGACCAGTTGACGTTTACCCAGGCAAGAGGTTCTCAGCATCTTGGCCTTGCCCTGGCATAAGAAGTGTAAGGAATAGATCGGAGCTCCTTCTTTGATGATGAGCTGGCCCTTTTCATATTCCAAGAAGAAAGCAATACGGTTGAACTCAGGGGAGCACTCCTTCCGAAAGTCCCGCAGAGAACAAATACACCTTTCGCACGGTAGCATGTGATCCACCCTCCCTTTGTGTCGGCCAACCCATCACGCATAGACGACCATGACGGGCTGGATATCGTTTTCTGACTGCAATTTCGCTCAAAAAATAGTGATAAGTGCTTGATACTGCGCACGGTCGCCGGGCGACCATTTTCATGTTGCACAGGTGGACCGGAAGCCCACGGGGAATGATCTGCAAATATGCGGGGTCCCCTCCCCTTAAGGGAGCAACTCCTGACCGTCTCCAAGCGGTCTCTTCCATAGCGAGTTGAAAAGGGTTAAGAGGTTGTTACATTCGATTACCAACGCATGATTGTCAAGCGTTTTTTTGACTTACGGTCCACCGGATAAACTTCTAGTATCCGCGTTGTCGGTCCTATCAGTCCGTTCCAATCGTAACGTCCTGGCTACGACTTGACTCCGCAGGCTACATTCTCCGGGACCGGCTCTCTCAGGAAAAAGTCGGTTCCATAGGAACAGGGTCAAGAAGGGTCAATGTCCTTGACGAACTCCAACGTCTATGCTATCTGATGTTTATATCATCTTGAATTCCTTTTCTCTGTGCAAAACCTTGGGCCGGAGGCTCCGCCGTGCCTGAGTTTTCCCTGGACGTTTCAAGTCCGAAAAGAGCTGTCTTGTTTGTTTACGCGGTCGGGTGGATCTGAGAAGGAGGGGGACTGAACTATGGGCGTATATGGATGGAAAGCGACGATCGGGATCATCGTTCCCCCGCGAACGAATGAAACCGTGATTCAGGAGGCGTTTCGCCTGGTCCCCGAGGGGGTCTCCTGGTGTTGGTCCGTGATGGGACTGCCGGAATTCGGCCAGATGGAATTCGATGAAGCATTGAGCCGCGCGAGTCTAGCCGCCCGGGAGCTTGCGGATCGCAATGTGGATATCATTGTGTCGACCGGCATCCCGCTCGTCACTTCCAGAGGACCCGGATATCACGAGCGTCTGGAGAAGGAACTTTCTGCGGCGATTGATCACAAAAAGCCGGTCACTACGGACATCCACTGTGTTTTGGGAGCGTTCAAGGCGCTTGAGTTGGATGACCTGGTGATCTCCTCCATCTATCAACGCTATATCCAGGACAACCTGATTCGGTACCTGGCACACTACGGCATTCGCACGCTTGCGGATGAAGGTTTGAGCTACGCCTTGGCTGACTGCTTGACCCGGCCCACGATGGAGACCTCCTATGAAGCTGCTTCGAGGGCGAGTCAGAAGGCCCCGCGGGCCAAGGGAATTTTCATTTCCTGTCCTCAGTGGCCGGTGGTCGGCAATGTCGAGCGGTTGGAGCGCAACACGGGGAAAAAGGTCGTGGCTCAGCTGGCCGCCATTTTGTGGGGATGCTTGAGTCAGATCGGAATCAAGGAATCGATTTCCGGTTACGGCCAGCTCCTCCGCGACTGGCCCCAATGGACCGAGCCGGTACCGCAACAGGTTCGGGCCAGTTGAAAATTCCTGGGTGGCGGACCCGGCTCGGCCGATTGATCGCAGGAGTACGATTCCAACTTTGGGTTACGTGCTTTGCGGTAAAAACTGCGACCTTGTGTGCTGAGTAAGTTGGTACAAATCCTTGGAATGCGCTGGCGATCGTCGATCCATGCGTCGGCCGGATCAATGATTGCGATTCTAAGCACGGTGAGTCCGCGCACCTGCCGGGAAGTCGCGGCCGGAGCGGGGAAGTGCTCCATCGAGGTAAACGATACTCCCATGGCGCAGGGAACCCTTTCAGCCGAGGAGGAGAACCTCCTTTTCATGGTTGACGGAGAAAGCCGGGTCGTCGAGCGTTGCCGGCCGGATTTCCCGTGCCCCTCTCCGCCCTGGTAAAGGAGCTGATCAAGTCTCTGACGCCACGCCACGGTAAGGCTCTCTTTGCGGAGGAATCAAACAATGGTTAGGATGGCATCGAAGCTCACATTTGGGACGGCGGCGGCAGACTGGCAGGAACGGATCAACGTGATCCGGATGCGGGAAGAGAGGGCCGAGCGGGCCCGCAAGGTCATGCGGAAGCATGGCATCCCCGTGATCCTCGCCGCGCGCCCCGATAACACCCGCTATCTCACGAGCCTGCGGGGCCCCGAGTTCATGCCCCAGCTCTGGTATGCGCTGTTCTTTGCCGAGCATGACCCGGTGATCTTCGAGCACGCAGGATGGCACAGCCAGTTGCCTCGTGAAGTGCCCTGGATCAAACACTGGCGGGTGGCCCGTTCCTGGCTGGGGGGCGCTCCGGGAGCACAGGCCACGGCAAATGAAACGAAACAGTTTGCTGCCGAAGTCCGGCAGGAACTTCAGGAGAGAGGGCTCGCGGGCGAGAAACTGGGCTTCGTAGGCCTTGACGGCTTGGCTCGCCAGGCTCTGAGCGATGCCGGGATCACCACGGTGGATGCGGGTCCTCTGATGCTGGAGGCCAGAGCCGTGAAGACCGTCGATGAGATCACCTGCATGAAGACCGTAGCCAACATCTGTGAGGCCGGCTGGTACAAAGCCTGGCAAACTCTGCGCCCGGGCATCCGTGATACGGAAATCTCGCCTGCCGTGGTGGCGACCATCTATGAGGCCGGGGCGGACGAATCTCCACCCATCACGTTCCACTCGGGCCCGACCTCGTTCGACCGAGGATTCAACCGCTCGGGGCGGCTCCTCCAGCACGGGGATCTGGCCTATACTCCGATGTGCGGAGTGACCTACTTGGGATACCGGAGCTGCACCTATCGTACATTTATCGTGGGGCGGAAGCCCAATGATCGGGAAAAAGACTGGTATAAGAGTCTTCTGCACCGGATCGACTCCGTGATCGACTGCATCAAGCCCGGCGCCACCACCGCCGATGCGGCCAAGCACTTTCCTCCGGCGACTTCCTGGGGGTACAAAGAGGAAGCCGAGGTGCTGACCATGGAAATCGGACACGGGATCGGCCTTTTCCAGTACGAGTATCCGATCATCAACCGCCAGTGGTCTCTGGAAAATCCCCAGGTGTTTGAAGCCGGGATGATCGTCGCAGTCGAGGGCCGGGAGGGAGATCATCGCATGGGCGGTGTGCGGCTGGAGAACATGCTCGTCGTTACGGAGAACGGAGCGGAGATCATCGATCATTTTCCCAGGGAGGAGATCCTGCAAGCTCCGCTTTAGGGGTGTGTTCTGCAATGCCGCTCCCTGCGGAACCGCCTTGGGATAAGGAAAGTCAGCTTCTTCACATCGGAAGGAAAGGAGAGTCACATGAGGATCAGCGGGAATCCATTGAGCGCAGGAAGGCTGTGGAGTGCTGTGTTGGGCGCGGTTACCGTGGTTGTTCTAGCTCTTTTGCTGGCCTCCTCACCGGCTGGGGCCCAGACGGCCGGGCCGATCAAGATCGGCGTGCTCCATGACACGACAGGACCCTTGACACCTCAGGGAACCGATCTCAATGAAGCGATCAGGCTCCACTTTAATGAGATCGGCAATGAGGTGGCGGGCCGCAAGATCGAGCTCACTTTTGAGGATACAGAGAGCAAGGCGGACGCGGGAATGACCAAAGCGAGAAAGCTGGTGGAAAGGGATAAAGTCAATTTTCTCATCGGCCCCGCCAACACCGCTGCCGCCTACGCGGTAAGGGATTACGTGGAGCGGATGAAAATGCCCACGGTCCTCACGCAGGCCACCGCGAAGGACCTGACTCAGGAGAGGGGGAGTCCCTACATCTTTCGTACGAGTTTTGGCAGCGAACAGCTCCACCTTCCTGCGGCTTGGTACGCGATCAAGAAACTGGGCTACAAGCGGGCCATCGTGGTCGCGTTTGATATTGCGGCCGGCCGCGAGCAGGCCGGTGGGTTCATCAGGATGTTCAAGCAGCTGGGCGGGACGATCGTGAGCGAAGTGTATGCTCCGCTGGGTACGGCCGACTGGGCGCCTTACCTGGCCCGGGTAAAAACCGACCTGGACAAGGCGGATGTGGTGGAGACGATTCTATGGGGATCCGACGCGATCCGGTTTGTGAAAGGCTACACCGATTACGGGTTGAAGGGCGTGAAGCCTATACTGGCCCATGGATCCGTTACGGATGAGGCTTTCCTCCCCTCGGAGGGGGATTCTGCCTTGGGGATTATGAGCTACTTGTTTTACACCCCGAGCCAGGATACTCCGGAGAACCGGCGGTTCAGGGAGCTGATGCGGAAACAATACAACAAGGAGCCTACGAGCTATCACGATATGGGATACGTGACGGCAAAGGCAATCACGGAGACGCTCCGCAAGATAGACGGGAAAGTGGAGGATGTGCCTCGCTTCCTGGCGGAACTGCGGAAAGTCCGGTTTGAGTCTCCCCAGGGGCTGTTCCGCTTTGATGATAAGCAAAACGCCATCATCGACCTGCACATTCGCAAGGTGGATAAGGTCGACGGAAAACTGGTCAATGTCTATCTGGAGAAGATCTCCGGTGTGGACCAGTTCTGGACTCCACCACAGCAGTAGCAGGCGACAAAACTCTCCGTTTACCCTTCGACTATGCTCAGGGCGAACGGAGGAAGTCCTGAGATTGCTGACGATTTTCCGTTCGTGGTGAGCTTGTCGAACCACGAAAAGGACTTTTTCCGCATCCTGATAGATGGAGAATTGACGGCCCGATGAGGAAGGAGACGCAACCATGGTAACAAGGGGGGCATCAACCAGATTCACTTTATGGCCACCACGCCCATGCGGAATCCGGAGATCTGCATGCCCTCTCAGCATCTCTCGAATCGCGTGATCCAGAAGGGAGACGTTCTCATCACCGAGATCAGGATAGGCTGTGAGGATTTCATCGCTGCTCATCCCGCTGGCAACGATCCGCGGCTAAGCCACGGCGGCTTTTTGGGCGAAGTGCTCTCGTTCCTGAACTGCTGCCTGTTGTTGGCCCTGCTTGCTTCCTATGTCGCACGTGGCTCATAAGCGGATACCGCTCCGGGTGATCTAACGAATCCACCGCAAGGTCGACATCAAGTGTCGGCCAGTACAAATGATGGGGACTGGGAAACTCAATGTTGGTAAGCTCCCCGATCGAGGCGTCTCGGAACCACGGAAAATCCTTGAAGGACGCGAAAACCTCACGGCCTTGAACGAGAAGCCAGAACCCGTGAGGCGAGATGTTGGTGACTTCAACGGCTGAAATGTGTTTCCCATGCGACGCGGATTTCATTTCAGTAGAAGCGATAGCCGCGGATCTGCTGACAGGTTCATGGCTATGTTAGCAAACTCCCTCCCGGACCAACCAGGGCAAGGATCCTAACGTATCGCGGGGTACTACCATGCTTCCCGCCCAACGGGTCCGCCCGTTGACACCTCTTGAGGCAGGTTCTGCAAGGTAACGCCTTTGAGCAGGTCACTCAGCGCGTACTTTCGGCGGCGCACAGGCCGAATGACAAGGCTGCCATCCCC
>DATEAK010000018.1:0-6388 GCA_035288405.1 bacterium
CGGCCAGAAAGCCTTTTGCAATTTGAGAGCCGATTCGGTCACTTCTTCCACCAGATCCTCGAGCCAGCTTTCATCGGCAATCAAGAGGGGAAAGCTTTTTCCCAGAGCCCGGCCTTTGAGCGCCATCACTCGCTCCACGGCGACTCGATCCACGCTGGCACAGCCGAGCCCATACAGTGTGTCCGTAGGGTAGATGATGACACCTCCACGTGAGGCACACTGGGCGGCTTCCTCCAAGTGAGATGGATTCGGAGAAGAAAGATCGATCGAAATTGTTCTAGGGTCGTTTGAATTTCTCTCGCTGCAGGGAGAATCCACGACGGCTCCACGGGAAGAAACAGTCTCCACGAGCGCTGAGAGGGAAACTCTACGGAACCGTTAAACTACTTACTCCGCTTCCCTTTCAGCTTGCGATCCGCTTCCTCCACAACTTGACTCATTTTTTGTTTGAAGTTCTGAAGTTTTTGAGACAGAGCGGGGTCCGAGAGGGCCAGAATCTGAGCGGCCAGGATGGAGGCATTGCGGGCCCCGCTCTTCCCCACGGCCATGGTGGCCACCGGAGTTCCTCCGGGCATCTGAACCGTGGCCAGAAGGGCGTCGAGACCTTTCAGAGGCGAGGAGTCGATAGGAACCCCAATGACAGGGAGGATCGTTTCCGCCGCCAGAACTCCAGCCAGGTGGGCAGCCCCTCCGGCTCCGGCAATCAGCACTTGGAGGCCTCGCTCCCCAGCCCGCTTTGCATACTCACTGGTTCGGGCGGGGGATCTGTGGGCGGAACTTACCGTCACCTCATAGGGGATCCCGAACTCATCGAGGGCCTTGAGGCACTCTTCCATGATCTCCTGATCCGAAGCACTCCCCATGACCACCCCGACTTTAGGCCAGGCCATCCGTTTCCTCCCCATTCTTCCCCTCTAGAAGAACAGTCGCCACGGCCACTCCCTTGGTATGAGAGAGGCTGAGCAGGATTTTTTGCACCCCCAGACGGTTGGAGATTTCCTGCGTGCGTCCCCGAAGTTCGATCGTCGGAGGCCCTCCCGGTTTACGGACCACCTGAACTTCCTTCCAGCGGACTCCCTGGCGAAGGCCGGTTCCCAGAGCTTTGAACAACGCTTCTTTGGCGGCGAACCGGCCGGCATAAGAAGGATAAGGATCCCTCTTCCTCTGACAGTAGCGGATTTCTCCTTCCGTATAGATCCGGTTCAAGAAGCGCTCACGCCATTCCTGGATGACTCCGGCAATCCTCTCGACCTCGACCACGTCGACGCCGATTCCCACTGCCCCTGCCGGCCTCTCCCTTTTCATCCTCAGGCGCCTTTCCGGACCCGTTCGGCCACCAAGTCACCCATTTCATCGGTAGCCACGAGCTTCTTGCCCGGCTCCATGATGTCGCCTGTCCGGTAATCCTGGTTGAGAACCCATTCCACGGCCTGTTCGATGGCGTGCGCTTCCTTGAGAAGATTGAAGGAGTAAGTGAGCATCATAGCCACGGTGAGAATGCTCCCCAAGGGATTGGCCTTTCTCTGGCCTGCAATGTCCGGGGCGGAGCCGTGGACGGGTTCGTAGTAAGCTATGCGCCCGGTACTCATGGATCCTGAAGGGAGCATACCCAGAGAGCCCGCCAGGACAGATCCCTCGTCGCTCAAGATATCTCCAAATGTGTTTTCCGTGACGATGACATCGAAGTCTTGGGGCTGGGTCACCAGCTTCATGGCGCCGACATCGACAAGCACATGGTCGAGGGCCACGTCCGGGTAGTCCTTGCTCACCTTCTCCACGGTTTCCCGCCACAGACGGGAGGTCTCCAGGATGTTGGCCTTATCGATCGAGGTGACCTTCTTGCGACGCTTCCGTGCGGCATCAAAAGCCACGCGCGCAACGCGCTCGATCTCCTCCGTGGTGTATTCCATCGTATCCACCGCCCGAAACCCTTTCCCGAAAGGAGTGCGCTCTTTCGGTTTCCCGTAATAGAGGCCCCCGGTGAGCTCCCGTACCATGAGGATATTGATTCCCTGGAGAATCCTATCGGTCTTCAAAGGGGAGACCCCGGCCAGAGCCGGGTAAACAATGATGGGACGCAAATTGGCAAAGCAGCCGAACTCCTTGCGGATGCGGAGTAGGGCCTGCTCGGGCCGCTTGTTCAAGGGCAGTTGATCCCACTTGGGGCCCCCGACGGCTCCCATCAGAATCGCGTCAGAATTGCGGCAGACCTCCATGGTGTGCTCGGGCAGGGGGTCTCCAAATTCCTCATAAGCACAGCCGCCGATCGGTGCCTCCCGGGTCTCGAATCCGCACCCGAAAGACTCCTCGATCGCTTCCAACACTTTGATTCCTTCACGGGTCACTTCGGGGCCAATCCCGTCGCCGGGAAGTACGGCAATCACTGGGCTCATTCGAATCAATCCTCTCTAGTGTGGAGAAACCTGTTGGCCACTCGGCCAGTACGCGGAATTGCCCGCCTATCTTAGTCTCAATCCGAAAAAAATCAAGGTCCGGAGTGGCAGGAAGGAAAACCCGGACAGAGGCCAAAATGAACAAGGACCCGGCACAGGCCCGGGCGCAGCAAGAACTCCAGCACGCACACCGAGAGCCTGAACGGGTCCTTGGAAAACTCGGAAAATGAGGCTAGATCACACGGGCCAGGAGGATGTCGAACAGAATCAGGATCAAAATGCCAGCAGCCCAAAAGAGAAGCTTCTGGCGATCGACTTTGGGAACGGGTTTCTTGATCCTTGCTTGTGCAAGCGGCATAAAGAAGCAACTCCTTCACTCCAGCAACATGAGTGAGCGTGAACCATTTACTCATTCCCCTCAGCTCCGAGGGGGCTTTCCCTACACGGGGGCGGATTCTACCACCCCATGGTGGAGAGTCAAGAAGTAATTTTTCCCTGGAAGGCTTGAACATCTAATGGATTTTCACTATAGTGAGTTACTTGAAATTTTCCCAGAACGGACACAACCACATTTACCGGGACCGCAAGGGCCGGCTGATTTGCGTGGCTGAAGGCCTTCGAACTCACCGACGACAGACCCGCTTTAATCAGCACCTTCCTGTGCGCCGGGATCTCCCACACACACCGAGGCAACGTCCCCTACTTGTACCGCACCACCCGGCTCAACTTCTTCGCCCCGGACGATCCTGAAATGGTGGCTCTGGCTCAATTCCTGGAGAAGAAGTTCCGGGAAATCGGCCGAGAGACGCCGAGAGTCGAAGTCCTCTCGTTGATCCAGCTCCCCAAGACAGCAGCACAGTACCGGAGCTTCCTCACTCGGGTCCGGTGCCGGGGAGGAGACCCGCAGACGTTGGGCTTGCCCGGGCGCCTGCAAGATTCCCGGTTCTTTGACCCCAAGACCCGGGGCTGCGTTTCTTCCAACTTCGTCTTTTTCAGCCCGCTGACCGAATTAGCTGATTCGATCAAGGTCATTACGATCAACACGGACTACCACGGAGAGGTCAAGAGCCGTGGAGTCCTCTCTCCGCTGATGGCCATCATGTCACTGATCCAGTGGTCATCCTTCGGACGGATCACCCACGAATATTTTCCCGAGAGGCTGTTTTACGATCCGGAATGGGGGCATCTTCTCTACGACCGCCGCCCCCGGCGGGTATCGGCCAACGTCTTTCTGGAAAGAAACCGAGGCCTGGATTTCTGCGTCAAGCGCGTGAGCGCCGAGGAGGCCATGCGCTGGCTCCTGATCGGGCGCACGCCGTCGGGAAAGTTCGAGCCTCTCTACAACGCCTATCCCGACTTCAGCGGTCTTCTGATGGGGACCGGAGTCGTGGGAGAAAAACTGGTTTCCGCTTACGAGGAAGCCCGCCGCGGAAACTTCAGCGCCCTGAACCCGAATCCCAGGATCGGCCAAGCGATTTATGATAAACTCCACATCCAGGTAACCTTGTGGCAAAAAAACTGCAAAGACATTCCCACCTATATCGTAAACGGGGCTCCGGGACTGGAAATCACCCAGGATATCAACTGGCTGCTCTCCGAGCACCCGGACGCCTTTGGACCCTGGGAAAAGGTCACCGTGGAGGAATTCAAGAACTATATGTTCCGAAATTACCAGGTGACCTACGGCAGCAAGGGAGAGTGGACTCACATCACCGCCGAGGAGCGGGCCGGCCAGCACTAGGGCTGTTCGCCTTCACGATCCAGCGACAAGTTGACGATCGAGAGTCGGGGCGCATTCATGACCAAAATTTTTTTTACCGTGGAAGAGGCGAATCGCCTCCTCCCTACGTTGATTCCCATCCTCGAAGCGCTTAAAGAAGCGGAAAAATCTCTGCGAAAGACGCGGAAAGTTGCGTCCGCCCTGGCCCACAAGGCCGACGGCAATGGAGGAGGAAAAGAAGGAAGCCAGCTGCTTCTTCGCCACTACTTCCCTTTCCAGAGTCTTCTTCAGAAGATCGAAAGCTTCGGCGTCTTGGTGAAAAATATCGAAAGCGGGCTCATCGACTTCCCCTACTGGAGGGAAGGGAGGGAAATCTATCTGTGCTGGGAGTTCGGAGAATCGGGGATTCGCTACTGGCACGAAGTGGAAACGGGTTATGCGGGGCGGCAACCCATCGACACCCTCTAGCGGTAGAACTCTTCCCGACTGCTGCAGACAACCTCCACGCTTTTGAGTTCTTTCTCGCGCAGAATGTTGAGGACCACACTTTCCCCCGGCTTCTTTTTCCAGAGCTCACTGTAAAGTTCCACCCGGTTGGAAATGTCCCGGGAATTGATCCCCAAAATGATATCCCCCTCGTGCAATCCGGAGATCTGGGCAGGGCCGTACGGAACCACGCTGGCCACCACGAGCCCTCCTTCCAGCGGCTGAGTATAGAATCCGATCCATCCCCGAGCGGTGCGGATCCGCTGACCCAGGGTCAGGAACTCGTCCCGGTAGTCCTGGAAGTACTCAACCGGGATCGCCATGGTCGAGCGCAGAAGCTCGCTCAAGTTCAAGGAAACCACCCCCACCAGATTCCCTTTCATGGTGAACAGGCCGCCTCCTCCAAACCCCGGATTGATCGCAGTGGTCATGATGGCTCGATCCAACATGTATTCCCAATGGGCGTCAAAAGGCCCCAGGTAGGTCACCAGGCCCCCGCTCCCCTTGCGACCTTCATCGCCGGTCCCAGCCATCACAAAAACCGGCTGCCCGACCTCCAGAGACTGGGAGGAGACCGGCTCGGCAAAAGGAGTAAAGGGTAGAGGAATGCGCAAGACCGCAATTCCGCTATCAAAGTCCTGGGCCACAATCTCCCCTGGCAAACTCCTGCCGTCACTCAGGGTAACCGTGATCTTCTCCGCCCCCATGACCACGTAATTGACGGTCAAGATCAATCCCGAAGAGTCAATGAGCGTGCCCGAACCCATGCGCTCGGCTCCCAGAGCCCAGACGGAGGGGTGTCCCGCGGGCACCTGAATTTGCAGGGAGACGATTGCCGGCGCAACTTTTTCGATCAAGGCAACGTTTGCGTCCATGGGAGGGTCCTTTCTAAACGCCTTACTTTACACAGTCTCAAGAAGGGTGACAAGCATGAATCCAGGCGCAAATAACGTTGCCTTTCGTCCTTCTGTTTGCTAGATTCGTTGCCAACGGGGAGAGGAGGGTCGATGCCCGAACGAGTCGCGTACATCAACGGCAAGATGGTCCCCGAGAGCCAGGCAACTGTCTCCATCTTCGATCGGGGGTTTCTCTTCGGCGACGTAGGCTACGACGTGGGCCGCACGTTTGCCCACAAGCCGTTCAAGCTGGAAGCCCACACGGCTCGTCTCCTGCGCACGCTGAAATACATGAGGATCGATCCCGGACTCAGCGCGCAAGAAATCTCCAAGCTCACCTTGCAGGTGATCGAAGCGAATCTCCCGCTTCTCGATTCCCAGGAGGATTACACCTTCCATCAGCGGGTCAGCCGGGGACTCTATACAACGGACAACCCGCTGGCAGGCGGGCCGGCCACGGTCATTCTCTACTGCCAGCCCGTGAAGTTTGCCTCTTTTGCCCGCGGCTACACGGAAGGGATTCACCTGGTCACCCCCTCCGTGCGCCGCACGCCGCCTCAATGCATCGATCCCCGGGTCAAGATCCACAACAAGGCAAACCACATCCTGGCGGACATCGAGGCGAAGCTTGTCGATCCGAAAGCCTACTCTCTGATGCTGGATGTGAACGGGCACCTGGCCGAGAACTCGTCGGCCAATGTTTTTCTCGTGCGGGAGGGGAAGCTGCTCACGCCGGGGAAGCTCTTTGTGCTCGAGGGGATCAGCCGGGAAATGGTTTTCAAACTCGCCAGGGATTTAGGGATCTCCACCGAGGAAGGGGAATTGACCCCCTATGATCTCTACATGGCCGAAGAGGCCTTCCTGACCACAACCAGCCCCTGCATTTTGCCTGC
>DATEAK010000019.1:0-3410 GCA_035288405.1 bacterium
AATCGCGCTCCGCTGTCACAACCTTCGAGAAATTCGAAAAGGGAGCCATGTCATCCTCCTGATCAGGCGGGAACCAACTTCAAACTGCCTCAACAGCTCCGCCCGTCTCTCCGAACCCTGACACTCTTTACAAAGCCAATATTGTCAAAGTATTACTGGATTCCGTAAACGAACAAAGTCTACTCATCCTGGCGCCCCGTGTCAAGGACTGAGTGCCGACGACAGAGGGCACCCACGCAGGGGTGCCCCTACATGGGAGTCTTCAGTCCCAGGGGGTGGCCCCGCAGGCGACTTAACGGATTGCGCTTGATTTTTGCCGATCCGGCCTGGAAACGTCCCGCCGCAAGCCGTTCGGGAGCCAAAAGGGGATCCCCGAGGACTCCGCCCGTGGGCCATTCCCTCATGAGAAACTAGGGATGGGCAAGCGGGGTCCCCCCAGCAACCCTCCATTTCCCATTTCCAGGAATGCGAAAGGGGCAGCCCGGCCGCCTTACCGGTTGCCCCCGAGCGAGAAGCCGATCGGTGTTGCTTGCTCAACGGATAGCACATCCTTGAGCGAAAAGAAGAACAGGATCCTCTGTTCCTTCCCTTGAGTCTCCGTAAGGCGCTGGTTGAGCCTCAGGTCCAGACTCCAGCAATCAGCATCGTACCCCACCTGGTAGATCTTTTCCAAAGAATGCCCGAGGACCCCATTGTAGCGGTTTGAATAGGTCGCCCGCCAATGGTCCAGAAACGTTCCCTTGACCTCGGCGAACCAGTAATCCTGCTGCTCCCGGCTCTCGAAGCCGCTGCGGTTCCACTGCTTTTCCAGAGAAACGTTCCACCCCGGAGTAAGATTGAGAAGACTGCGGAGCACATAGCGGTCAAGCTTGCGATCGTACGGGCTATAGGAGGCGATCAGCCCGATCTCTCCCCGGTCCAGAGGACGAAAAATTCCATCGGCGACAACGTCCGTCAAAGATCGCTGGCGCTGCTGGTCCGGGCTTGTCACTTTTCCCGCCTCAATGAACGAGTAGCTCTGGGAGATGCTGAGCCTCGCCACCTCCTGGGTTCGAACCGCTTCCGTAGTCGACGCTTCCCGTCCCTCCCCCGGGGAGGATGCCTTAGCTCCTTTTTTCTCCTGTCCTGGAGCGCTCCCGGGTTTCTCTTTCACTCGCGCCAAAAGGCGGTTTGTGATTCCGTACGTGATTTTATTTGTAGGACCTACCGTGTCGATGTCGTCGATAGAGAGGATGTTCCTGCGATTCCCTGAGTCCATGGCCGGAATATAGGTATGCGTGAGTGAAGGTTCAATCACATGCTTGAGGAGATCCACACGATCCCCTGCCCACGGAAAGACTCGGGAAAACTTGGGACCTACCAGCTCAGTGGAGAAGTCAACGCTTTTGCGGTTCAACTCTCCACTGCCGTTCTGGTCTTCCGTGTAATACGTATCCTCGATGCCCATGGAAGGGGTGATGGCAAGCCAGGGCACTTGAGTCAGGGGAACGGACAGGCGCGGGTGCAGATCGAAGCGCCCCAGGTTGTGCCTATCACCTTGCAGATTCCGATAGATGGAATCCCAGGAAGACCGGGCGCTAAAATAAAAGGGAGTATTCCCCAATCGTTCGGGGGAATTGTTGAAGACGATCTGAGGATATCGTCCGAAGAGATCGATGCGGTCCGGATCGACTGCTTTCAGCCTGTCTCCGCGCACTTCCAGGCTCCGTGTCCCCCAGTTCTGGCGCAAGGAGAAGAAGGATTCAGCCGTGCGCCGGGACCGATCGAAGAGATTCCCCAGAAAGTCCTGGTTAACCACCCCCGAGCTCGACAGGTCAAGTTTAAACTGCTCCTTGAGCCCGCTGGTGAAATTCTGATGCTGATCCACGTTGAACTTCCAAAACGTTTCATCCGTCAGGCGATCGGAAATGTGGTAGGCGTCCAGCCGGGCGGAGCCTTCCCGATTCGGGACAATACGGTACTCAAGCCCTTTGCCAAGACCCCTTTTGGAAAAATAGTCCCACAGAAAGGTTGCGTCGCTGCTGGGATCAATGGCCCAGAAGAATCCGTGCTTGTAAATGATCCCGTCCTTGCTGCCCACGCCGGGAATGGGAAAGAGAAAGCCCGTGGCTCGCTCGGTCTTGATCGGCCATACCAAGTAGGGAGATGCAAGTACCGGAATATCCTTGATCCAGAAAGAGGGAGCCGTGAGGTAGGCAGATCCCCCCACATCGATGAGAGCGTTGGAGGACTCGAAATGCCAGGGGGGGGAAGCTCCGGGACAGTTGACCTCACAGGACGTGAGTGTGCCGGAACGCAGCCGGAACCGATTGGGACCTAGACGCTCGATTTCTTCGCCCGTGACGTAATAGCGGGATCCGATGTACCCGGAAGCCTTGTAAAGAACCCCGAGCTGGCTGTTCATGTTAAAGTTGGCTTTTTCAGCTTCGATGCGGTTGTCGGTATCCTCGATAACGACATGACCTTCTGCAACTCCGTCCCCGCTCTCCGTGTCGATCTCCATATAGTCTGCGAGAGCCCTCGTCTCTTTATAGAGAATCTCCACATGGCCCCGGGCCACGACCCGGTGCTGGTCTTCAAATCTCTCCAACTCATCTGCGTGAATGGTGGCAGGAGGGGGAGGCTTCCGGAGAGAGGTCTCCTGAGCCTTCACATCATCGATGAGGAACAAAGTTGCAAATAGACACAGGAACAACCAGGGGACTACACTCCGCCTTGATTTCATTCCCCTCGATCTCTCGGGATTCCGATCATTACCAGTGTTGTATCCCTAGCCTCGACTCTGTACTTCGATACCACTCTGACTGGTGGACTCCGTGTAGGCCGTCAAAGCTTCCCCCACCGTGAACAGAGATCCTGTCACTAGCAGGCAGTCTTCTTTTTCCAAGCGGCTCATGGCCGACCGGAGCGCTTCTCCGACGTCCTCGCAAACCTCGGCACTCCCTCCCAACTCCCGGGCCCGGTGGGCAATCTCGCAGGCTGCCACACTCCTCTCCAAACGAGGCTCGGTTGCAATGATCTCGCCTCCGGAGGAGACAACCCGCTCTACGATCTTGCCGACTTCCTTATCCTTCATAATCCCCAGGACCACCGCGAATCGCTTGCGCGGAAAATGCCGCTTCACAGTGGCAAGCACGTGCTCCATGGAGGCTGGGGTATGGGCACCATCCACGATCACCGCAGGCCGATACCGGAGAACCTGGAATCTGCCGGGCCAGCGGGTGCAGGCCAACCCCTCACGAATGGCGGGCTCCGCCAGAGAAAAGCCCAAAGAGTTCAGAATAGAGCATACCCTGAGGGCAAGAGCGGCATTCCACTGCTGATGCACCCCCAGGAGAGGCAATCGCAGATTGAGCAGCGAGCGGTCTCCCGTTTCCCGGTAATCGAGGTACTGGACGAATGGAGTTTCC
>DATEAK010000020.1:0-6462 GCA_035288405.1 bacterium
TCCGCATTGACCGCAATCGGATTTTAATCGCCAACCCAGAAATTCTCAGGGAACTTCTTTAAAAAGCTTTCAGCTATCAGCAATCAGCTTTCGAACCACAGAGTTACGGAAAACCACAAGAGAAAAATAGTTATCCGGGCAATAGAGAGGTACCATGAGTCCGGTTGCCCGGAAGCTAACAGCCGAAAGCTGAGCGCTGACTGCTTGCTTTTCTGAATCCCTATGTGACTTTAGTCACAGCACCTTTTTCCTATCAGGCTCATCTTAGGGCCATGAATGATGCTTTGCCCTTCATTGACGTGGAACGATGCAACGGCTGTGGCGAGTGCGTGAGAGATTGTCCCGAATCCGCCTTGGTAATGGCGGCTGCGAAGACGATCATTGCGCTGCCCAAAAAGTGTACGTACTGCAGCGCATGCGAAGGGCTGTGTCCCGAGAGGGCCATTCGCTGCCCCTATGAAATCGTGATGGGGCCAGTAGTCAATTAAGCCAGAGAAAAGGAGACAAGAGATGGCGGCAACAGGTCAAGCGACAATCTTGGACATGAGAGAAATCGAGATTCCCCGTCGACACTCGCGGTTCTTTGAAACGTTCGACGGCCTGCCCTCGGGGGAATCCATGATTCTGGTCAACGATCACGACCCCAAGCCTCTCTTCTACCAACTTTCCGCCGAGCGCAAGGGGGAGTTCGACTGGAAAGCCCTGGAAGAAGGACCGCAAGTGTGGCGGATCGCCATCACCAAAGTAGGACGCGGCCACGAGATTTCGCAAGGAACAGCCACCGGGATTTTGAAGCATGAACATGAGGCCATTGAAAAGATGCTGGAGGTCCTCTCCATTTTCGCCCGGAAGATCGAAAGCGGTCAGACCATAGAGGCGGAAACACTGAAAAAGACCCTGGAATTCTTCCGGCTCTTTGCGGACAAGTGCCACCACGGCAAGGAAGAAGCCCACCTCTTTCCCGCTCTGGGGCGGAAAGGATTTCCCATCGATGGGGGGCCCATCGGAGTCATGCTCATGGAACACGACCACGGCCGCCGTTTCGTCAAAGGGATGGTCGAAGCCGTGGATTCCTGGGAAACCAAGGGAGAAGAGGCTCGCAAAGCGTTCGTACAAAATGCCAAACGCTATGTAAACCTCCTGCGTGATCACATCCTCAAAGAGAACAACATTCTATTCAACATGGCGGATGAATCCCTGACCCCGGAAGAGCAGAAGGCTCTGTCCTTGAAGTTCGAGGAGGTCGAGGAAAAGGAAATGGGCCACGGAGAACACGAGCGACTCCATCACGTCATGGATGAACTGATCCGGATCGCAAACGCCTGAGCACTCCACAGCGTACTTTCAGGCGGCGGGGGCTCCGGAGGGGGAGCCCCCCGTCAAGGGGGAAGCGAGGACGAAAGGAAAGCCGAGAGGGATCAGGTGCAAATCTCACTCCTAAAAACCGCGCCGTCTTTTGACCATCCGATCGACGTCCTTATCGCCTGCCACGGCCGGATCACAGGGTATCTGGAGATTCTCGAGAAAATCGGGGAAGCCTTACTGCAGGGGGAACTTTCTGACACCCTTTGCATCCGTCTCAAAGAAGTCCTGCGCTACTTTGAAACCGGAGGCGTCCATCATATCGAGGATGAGGAAGAATCCCTGTTCCCACGTCTTCTCCGACAAACCGGCAAAGAAGCTGAAGATTTAGTCATCCACATACAACGTCTTACATCGGATCACGACGATGTCCAGACATCTCATCAGGTCCTCTCAAAAGTCTCCAGAAAGCTCGTGGAACTTGCCCCGAAAGTCGATAAGGCATTGGCACAACAGTTTTCGGAGACCATCTCCATCCTCAATCATATATATCTTCCGCACATCGAGATGGAGGACAAGATCTTGTTCCCGTTTGCATCCGCCAAGCTCTCCGCTGAGGATTTGCTGGCTCTTGGACGGGAAATGGCCCAACGTCGGGGAATCGATCCCAAAAGGCTTTCAGAGCCTTGGCCAAAGACGGTTTAGGATCCAGGCACTGCTGAACGGAAAAACCTGATTTGCGTCACCAATTCCGGCTTGACATCAGAAATTCGAAGGCTTAAGAAAGAAAGCCTACGTGCCGATATGGCTTGCAAGTGTTCTTCAGCAACTAACTTAATGAGCAAGCGATCGCCTCGGAAGGGGGCACAAGTGCTTAGGATTGCGATTGTTGGCGCCGGCCACGGAGGTACGGCGCTCCTTCAACTCCTGCACAAAAAACCGGGAATTGAAATTGTCGGTATTGCCGATCGCAATCCCCAGGCTCCTGGCTTGGCACTGGCCAGCCAGTTCGGTCTTCCTACCACTCAGGATATTCGAGAACTGCTGAAATCTCCGCTGCCTCAAATGCTTATCGACGTATCGGGAGATCCAGAGGCGGCTGTCGCTCTCAAAGCGATGATTCCCCCAACGACAGAGTTTCTTTCTGGACATAGCCTCCATCTTCTATGGAGCCTGATCCAGGATCAAAATCCTCTGACGATCCAGGTGAAAGAATCCATGGAAGCCATTCTGAATCTCGATTCAGAGGATCGATTCACCTTCTGGAACCGGGGAGCGGAACAACTGCTGGGCTACCGATCCGAGGAGGTCATAGGAAAGCCGGTTTCCTTCATCGTTCCCCCGGAGCGTAAAGGGGAAGTCGACAAGATTCGCGAGTCCCTGAAAGAGCAGGGTTTCTTGCGCGACTTCGAGACCGAGCGGTTGGCCAAAAGCGGCATCCGGATTCCGGTCAGTATCAACGTAACTGCGGTGCGGGACGAGAAGGGGCAGCGGGTACATCTTACCGCCGTTCTGCGGGACATTCGGGAAAGCAAAAAACTGTCCCAGGAGAGAGAGGCTCGCTTCCAGGAACTCAAAACCCTTCATGAGATCAGCCAGACGATTTTAAATGCTCAAGATCTGAAAACCATTCTCGATGGGATCCTGGACAAGGCTATTGCGGTGGGTTCCTTCGACCTGGGCATTATCCGTCTTTTGGACTCCCGCGCGAAAAGGCTCGAGCCCGTAGCGTCCCGCGGATATCAAAACCCTGAAAACGTAGAGTTCCATCCGCAAAACTCGATAAATTCGAAGATGTCAAAGCTCCTGCTCCGAATCATGACTTACCAGGAGTCTCGTGTAGAAGAAAATGTCCCGGAGTGCGAGGGGCTGCGTACGTTCAAGCGCGAGGGAGTTCAGTCAGCCATCGTGATCCCCGTGCGTGCCGGAGAGGAGATGCTCGGAGTTCTGCAACTGGGAAGCCGCACCCCGCGCAAGTTCCTGCCGGCCCAGGTGGATCTCTTGGAAGCGATCGGCAGCCAGATGGGCATCGCCGTGCAAAAAGCCCGGCTGTACGAGGAGACCCGACAGGCCTACGAAAGGCTCAAAGCAACCCACGAGCAGATGATTCAGGTGGAGCGGCTGCGAGCTCTGGGGGAACTGGCCAGCGGCGTCGCCCACGACTTCAATAACCTGCTGACCGCAATTCTGGGGCGCACCGAGGTCCTCCTGGAAAAAGTCAAAGATCCAGCCGTTCGAAAGAGCCTCGAAGTGATTCATAAAGCTACACTGGACGGGGCTTCCACAGTCCAGCGAGTGCAGGAGTTCGCCCGGTTTAAAGACGAGGAACCCAATACCGCATCCGTCGACCTTGCCGCGATTGTGGCCGACGCCATTGAGTTTACTCACAGCCGCTGGCTCAAGGAGTCGCAAACCGCCGGAATCTCCATCATCATGAAAAACGAATGTAAGGACCTGCCCCTGGTTCTCGGAAGTCCTTCTCAACTCAGAGAAGTGTTCACCAACCTGATCCTCAACGCAGTGGACGCCATGCCCCAGGGAGGAACTATCCACTTTCAGGCTCAAACGAGTGGAAATCTTATTGTCCTGGAGGTCAGCGATACGGGAATCGGCATCCCACCGGCGACCCAGCAGAGCATCTTCCAGCCATTTTTCACCACCAAGAATCAAAAGGGAACAGGACTCGGGCTCAGTATTGTGGAAGGGATTATCCAGCGGCATCAGGGGAGCATTCGGGTGAAAAGCCAGGAAGGCCAGGGCACGACTTTTACGATCCACCTTCCGATCGCCACCCCGGTTGCAGACGGTGAGACGGTGAAAGTTTCCGCTGATACCGGCCCCATGGGGAACATTCTGATCATCGATGACGAGGAACCCGTTCGGGAGATCCTGTATGATATTCTCGAGCTGGCTGGTTACAAAGCGCAAGCGGTCGCTTCAGGCCCCGAGGGACTGGCCTTACTGAAAGAGACAGATTTCGACCTGCTGATCACCGACCTGAAGATGCCCGTAATGAACGGCTGGGAAGTTGCAAAGGCCGTCAAAGCTTCTCATCCGGATCTCCCCGTGGTGCTCGTCACCGCGTGGGGGAAGGAATTGACCAGGAAGCAATCCCGGGGGAATGGAGTGGCAGCAGTCATTACCAAACCATTCCGTTCCCGGGAAATCACCGACACAGTCTCCGAACTCCTCGGCAAGACTCGGAAGAAAGCATTCAGCAGCCAGCAATCAGAACTCAGAGGGATGCCCTGAGGCTGAGTGCTGACTGCTGATGGCGGATAGCTTCTTCTTTAGCGATAGAGCTTGTCAATAAATCCGCTGCTCTCCAGCTCGGTATCCAAACTCTCATCCACAAACCGGTTCATGGTTACATTTTTCGCCTCAGGGCGCTGCTCGGCCACCGCCTCCCGGATTGTGTTTAGAATCTCCGGGGCGAACCGCAAATTTCTGGGAGCACCCTGGGAAGACAGGCGATAATCGTACTCGGCCAGATCCGGAGTCATTCGAAGATATTTCGCCAGGATTTTCAGGCTCCCATCCCGGTTCGTTTTAAAGTAGTGGGTGGCCTCGGCAAATCCCATCAGAATCCGCTTCAGCAGATCCCGGTTGTCTCGCATGAATTCTCGTTTCACCACCACGGCCGCATCCGAGTAAGGCACTTTGCCGGCGGCAATGTCGTAGGCCACATTGAACCCCATACTTTGAGCTTTCTTGTGGCCCGCCGGCGTGATCGTGGCCGCATCGGCCCCCCCGGATAGGACTGATGCGAGACGATCCGAAGACCCTCCCGCCTGGATCAGCTGATAATCCCGGTCCGCTTCCAGTCCGAATTTCTTCAAGGCAAAGCGGGTCACAAAGTCCGAGGAGCTTCCCCGGCGTCCGATGGCGATCCTCTTTCCCTTGAGATCCTCCGGTCGTGTGATTCCCTCCCGGGCGACGATTTCGTTCGTCATCAGGCTCGAAAGATTGCCCACCATAATCATATCCGCTCCGGCCAGCGCGCCGTTCACTGTGCTCACCGGCGAGAGCACTCCGAACTGAACTTGGCCGGAGATGATGGCCGCTACCGCAGCCGCCCCTCCCTGGACGAAGATCATTTCCACATCCAGGCCCTGCTTCTGAAAGAAGCCGGCCTCCTTTGCGATCCATAGTGCCCCCTCGCTTGCCGTCGGAGTGCTGTAGATGGACTTGATGCTTTGGGCTTCTATGGAAACACCTCCCAATCCGCCCAGGACAAGGATCCCTCCCACCAAAAGCGCCGAAAAGATCATTCTGAGTTTCATTTCCCTCCTCCATTCGAGCAAGGTTTTGGTGTCGCCTTCAGCGATACAAGCTCCGAATAAAACCGCTTTCGTCGAGCTCTTTGACAAAGCGATTATCAAAAAAGTCTTCCGGGTTCGCAGTTTTCGCCGCCGGGATCGTGGGCGCCCTCTGGTCCAGAACCGCCTTCACAGCCGCAGCCGGAACATAGGGAATCGCCTCGAAGATCGGCTCATACTCCTGATACGTCTTCTCCAGAATATCTCCCTCCGTTGTCTTCGTGTACTTGCCGATCACTTTCTTAGTGTATTCCTTGTCCGTCTTGGAAACGGCGATCCCTTCCACAAAGGCTTTTACGAACGCGCGCACGCTGTCCGGGCGGGCTTTGAGATAGTTATCGCTCACGGCGACCCCGGCCAAGATGTACGGGAATTTGTACTTCCACGTATCCACCAGGAGTCTGAGTCCCAGTTGATCCGCTTTGAAACTGGATGGCGGGGCCAGAAGCCCTGCCTGGACGACACCCGATGCGACGGAAGCCAAAATTTCAGGCACACTGCGGGTCTGGATGATCCCTACATCCGTACCCATCTTGAGGCCCGCCTCCTTTAAAATGATCTGCATGGCCAGGTCCACGCCCGACCCAAACCGGGTGATCGCCGCCTTTTTTCCCTTCAGATCCGCGACGCTGCGAATGTCCTTCTGCGCGTAGAGGTGGAAACGCAGGTAATTACTGTAGGCGAGCACCATCTTGATCCCGGCTCCGGCCATCCGGGCATCGATAATCCCGGCACCGGCCGTCTCGGCAATCTGAATGTCACCGGAAATTAACGCCGGCGCCACCTGGGCGCTGCTGGCCAGATAGATGAGCGTCACATCGAGTCCATATTTATCAAAGAG
>DATEAK010000021.1:0-8518 GCA_035288405.1 bacterium
ACCGAGTCCGCAGCAACAGCTACGAAATCTGGGGAGCCACTGCGATGATCCTGAAGCAGTTCGCGGACACGATTCGGAGTGAGATCGGACCAGCCACTTTGGATTGAGGAGGATCAGCGCAAGTTTTCAGGCGACGCCCACGGCCACATCCCCACCCGTGCGTCCGCTTGCTTTGCCCGGCATCTTCTTCTCTCTCAGGCTCAACTGGAAATCTCGCCACCGGCTGAACATCTGGGAGATGATCAGAAAATCCCGCTCGTTGTCCACATCGAGAGCCGCACCCCCGAAAGTGGTCTCCACGCTGGCAAGGCGTGCGCCCAGGACCCTGCCGGCATACTCCTCCAAGCTCCGCAGGCTGACCAAACGGCGCGTGTAGAGAGACAGGCGCTTGAGCGACATACGCATGAGCACCCGGGACAATTGCATGAGCCCGTAAGTTGCCAGGGCTCGTAGCGAGGAAGGAAGCCGCAGGAGTTCCCAGGTGGAATAGAGGATGTTCACCGGGTGCCTCTGGTAGCGGTACTGATACACTTTGTTGACGAAGCGGCGGTTCCGAATCTGCAGCGGTTTCACCAGATGCAGGTTGTTGATGCGGAAGTACCCCTCCCGGAAAGCAAAATACGACATCCGGATTCCCGGGAGGTCATGGCTCGGATAATAAGGCTCAAGATATTCCTGCCGTGTGAGACCGATAAAGTAATCATAGCGATCCAAGGCGCACTGGTTTAGAAACTCGTCGACCTCCTCGGGGATCAGTAACGGGATGTCCCCCGGTACAATGAGAATTGCCTTGTCCCTGGCGGGCGATGACGAGGGCAGCCTATCCAGATTCTTCGTACCGAAGACACACTGAATTCCTCTCCAGACGTTCTGATAGAAGCTTCTCTTCTGATCGATAATCTCCCGCAACTTCGTCGTCTGGGAAAGGACCTGCGATTTTTGCAACGCCTTCTCTAGTCGAACCTTAGGCCCCACGATGTAAATTCCGTCAATCCTTGAGACTTCTTGCAGTGCCCTAAGGACATGAGCAACCAGAGAAACCCCGCCAATTTCAAGCAGCGCTTTGTTTTCGCCCTTTACTTTGCGGCTTCCAGCGGAATCTCCGGCCAAAATAATGGCATCAAAACCCATGGTGCGGTCACCTTACCCTGGCGACTGCCAGTCCCTGAATGTGCCCCGGAAACATCAGTCCCCGCCCGGGGTTTTCTTGGCTTCTATTAGCCGAAAGAGGCTGGTTTGTCAAGGTATTACACATAGCAAGGGGGAAACTCAGGGAGCCGGCTTCCAAAGCCGGGCCCCGAAGAGCCAGGCTGTGCTGGCCAGCACCACGAAGGCGCTGACAAGCTGGGCCACCCGCCACGAACCCAGCATCAGGCTGTCAGCTCGGAAGGATTCGATCACCCCGCGGCCCACAGAGTAGAAGATCAAATAGAGATTTACCTGAAAACCTCTCTTGCGGGGGGTTCGTCTGAGCCGCCACAAAACCCAAAAGTTAGCCAGGTCCCACACGAGCTCGTAGAGCATGGTCGGGTGCAAGGGAACGGAGCCGAATTGCCGACCGGCGATGCTGTCGGGCGGGAAAACAATCCCCCAGGGAAGATACGTAGGTACCCCATGCGCATCCCCGTTCATAAAATTCCCGAAGCGGCCAAATGCCTGGGCCAAGGCGATCATCGGCACAAAAACGTCCGCCAACTTCAAAAACGGCAAGCCGTGCCTGCGCACGAACCAGAGACCGGCCAGGACTCCAGCGATGAGACCGCCATGGATCGCAAGGCCACCGTGCCAGATGGCGGGAATCTCCAGTGGATTGCGCGAATAATAGTCCCAATTAAAGATTACATAGTAGATTCGCCCCCCTAGAATCCCGAGGAAGACCAACAACAGGACGAGATTTACCTGCGAATCCTCGGAAAGGGGGAGATTCAGGCGTCGGCATTCCCTGCGCAGCAGATAAATTCCGACCAACGTCCCTATGACGTACATGAGGCCGTAGTAGCGAATCGCGAAAGGACCAATCTGGATCAGAATGGGGTGCACGGACTTATCATTTGCCTCTTCAATCTAGCCGACGCGCTTGACCACCACGAAAAGCCCACGATCTTTACGCTTCACGTAAAAGACCACGCTGTCCTTCCCCTTGGACTTCTCCAACCGTGTTTTGTAATCCTTCAAATTCGCAACCTTTTCCCGGTTCACCTCCTGGATGACATCCCCCTCCTGAATACCCGCCCGGCTTGCGGCGCTCCCCTCCTGAACCTCCGAGACCACCACTCCTCGACTCTCTCCGATGCCCAACTCTCGGGCCAGCGCCGGGGGCAAGTCTTCCACAACCATGCCGAACTCTTCCCTGCTTCTTTGTGGAGTTGGAGCATTGGCAAGCTTCTCATCGGTCATCTCCGCAAGACGGGTACTGAGATGGACCTCCTTTCCGTCCCGGAAAACCACGAGATCGACGGTTGAACCAATCGTCGTTCCCGCCACAAGTCGTTGGAGCTCACGCACATCCTTGATCTCTTTGCCGTTGAAACGGAGAATGACATCGCCCCTTTTGACCCCGGCCTTATCCGCCGGCTCGCCTTCCATCACGGACGTGACAAGAGCTCCCCTTGGGGAACCCATTCCGAAAGAGGCCGCCAATTCTTCGCTGACCGGTTGAATACTGACACCAAGCCAGCTGCGCCTGACTTTCCCTGAGTCTTTGAGCTGCGGCAGCAGCTCTTTCACCATGTTGATGGGAATGGCAAAGCCGATTCCCCGCCCGGTGGAAATAATGGCGGTATTGATTCCGATGACCTCACCGCGGGTGTTGAACAGCGGGCCGCCGCTGTTGCCTGGATTAATGGAAGCATCAGTCTGTATGTAGTTATCGTACGGCCCGGATCCGATGACCCGCCCCTTGGCGCTCACAATGCCGGCCGTCACCGAGTGATCAAAGCCGAAGGGATTGCCAATGGCCAACACCCAATCACCGACTTCGAGCTTGTCCGAATCCCCCAGAGGGGCTACGGGGAAGGGCCCTTTCCCCTTAAGCCGAATCAGGGCCAGGTCTGTCTTGGAATCCCGGCCGACTACCTCGGCCGTATATTCCTTTTCGTTCGCCAGCTTGACCAGGATCTCATCGGTGTCTTCAATCACGTGATTGTTGGTCACAATGTAGCCATCCTGGTTGATGATAAAACCTGACCCCAAACTTCTCGCTCTGAACCCCCGGGGCGGGTTATCACCAAAATATTTCTCAAAGAAATCGTGAAACGGGGTCTGGCCTCCGAAGGGATCCTGGGGACGGGGGTTGCGAGGAGTCTGGGAGCGTTCCTTGACGACCTTTGCCGTACTGATGTTCACAACGGTCGGAGAAAGCTTCTTCACCAGTTCGGCGAAACTGGGAAGAGATTCTCCCGCATTGCGAGCAGGTACGATCGAAGGCCCCTCCGTCCATAGCTTCTCAGCCCTCAGGCGGGAGGTGAGATTTGTCTGCGAGGAGATCAGGAGTCCCAGGATCAAAAAACCCAAAGCGACCAGGACGAGAGATCTTAATCCGAACTGCTTTTTCCCTATCATAAACTCCTCCGCCACATTGTCATTTGTTGTTCCTTGGTCTCCTGCCGCCCCCGAAATTTCCGTTCAACGGGAGGTCACGGAAGATCCTTCGTCGAGATGGATCTTGGCTTCAGCTTCTTTACCGACCACGACCAGCACGAAGTGATCCGGATATAAGTACGATCGAGCTGCATTTAAGACAGCCTCACGGGTCACGGCCGCCAATCGTCGGGAAAACTCCTCGAAGTAGTTCAAACCCAGGTCATGAAATTCCACATAGCTTAGGTAGTCTGCAATCTTCGAGTTGGAATCCAGTCTCAGGGGAAAGCTACCCATGAGATAATCCTTCGCTTCCTGCAATTCCTCTTCACGCACCAAATCCTGTCTGATTTTCCTCATCTCACTCAGGGATTCGCGGATCGCCTCATTTGCAGTGGAATTCTTGGTCTGCAAGCCGACATGAAAGGATCCCGCCGCATACTTGGCGTCAAATGAACTGCCCGTGCTGTAGGCCAGGCCTCGTTCATCCCGGATATTCTTCAGCAATCGGGAGGAAAATCCGCCTCCCCCCAAGATATAGTTCATGACGTGGACGGCGTAATAATCCGGATTGCTGCGCCGGATTCCGGGGTGACCGAGGAGGACGTTGGCCTGGGTCAGATCCTTATCGATCACCTCCACAACCGGAGAAGACGGAACCGGTAACTGAGCTACCGCAATCGGGGGAACTTCCTTCCTCTGCCAGGACCCCAGATATTTTTCCACCAGTGACCGTGCTTCCGGCACACTCACGTCCCCCACGATTGATACAATGGCGGCATTGGAACCGTAATAGGTCTCGTGGAACCGGGCAATATCCTCCCTGGTAATAACGGGGAGGGTGGTTTCCAGTCCCTCGGTGGGCAGTCCGTAGGGGTGACCCCCATAGACAATCTGAGAAAATCGTTTATCGGCCACTTTTCCGGGGTCGTCCTTATCGTGAATAATCTCCGAGAGGGTCTCGCTGCGCTGACGCTCGATCTCTTCGGATCGGAAAGCCGGATGGAGCAGGATATCGCTTAGCAAGTCCATCCCCAGGGCGATGTCCTTCTTCAGAACCTTCAAGGTGACCAGCGTATAATCCTCATCACTGGCCGCTCCCATTTCTCCGCCCACGAAATCGATGGCCTCCGAGATATCGTGGGCACTCCGGTTCCGTGTTCCCCGGGTCAGGAGGCGGGCCACCATTGATGAAAGGCCGGTTTTTCCCTGCGGATCAAACACAGACCCCGCCCGGATCCGCATGCTCACGTAGACCATGGGAAGAGTCGGCCGCGGGTAAGTCAGCAGCACGACTCCGTTCGTTATGACGGTCCGATCATTCGTTCCGACTGAAAATGACATAGCTGGAAAAGCTGCAAGGGCGAATACGCCCCCGAAAGTCCGGCAGAGAAATTTCATTCATCATTGCTCCTCCCGGACCTAAAACCCCGGCCCGGACGACCCCGATTTTTCTTTCTTCTCAGGAATCAAAACCCCGACCGTACGGTTTTCGGGGGTGAAAAAAGCGCGGGCCACGCGCATCAGTTCCTCCTTGGTAACCTTCCGGATGCTGGGAACGAAGCTCTCCAGCACACGATATCCAACCCCAATGGTTTCCAGGATCCCGATCTGCATGGCCTGATAGAAGTTCGAGTCCCTTCCGAAGATGAAAGCCGCTTCAATCTGGTTTTTCGCCTTTTCGAGTTCCTGATCACTGACCGGTTCGTTCTTCAGACGCTCGATTTCTTCCTGGATGCCTTTCTCCAATTCATTCACATCCCGGTCCGGCCGCAGACCGCCATAAAAATAAAAGAGGGTTGGATCCGCGGAAACCCGAGCATAGTCTCCCCCTACAAAGGAAGCGATTTG
This sequence comes from bacterium, assembly GCA_035288405.1. Lineage (GTDB taxonomy): Bacteria > JACPSX01 > JACPSX01 > JACPSX01 > JACPSX01 > JACPSX01. Next base: position 5,431 of record DATEAK010000021.1, read on the forward strand.
GGTGTCATAGACAAATTTTCGGTACAGGCGGGAACTCTCCCCCTGAGAAACGATCTTTTCGAGCACCTCCAGAGCGAACTCGTCCGGATGACCGATATTGGGCACATGATATGCCACCATCAGAAAGGGGAGCTGAGCCTCTCGCTTCACACAGATGCGGCGTTCCCCCATCTGGCGGGGCTCCTTCGAAAGCACTCGAGGAGGGACCGGGCCCGGAGGAATTTTCCCAAATTCCCGGCGAATTTTAGGAAGAATCTCCTCTGTGTTTACATCACCTACGATCACGATCGTCCCGTTGTTGGGTGAATAGTACCGCTTGTAGCAAGAGCGCAAGTCCTCCACGGTCATGGCATCCAGATCACTCATCCAGCCGATCACGGGCGAGTGGTACGGATGAACCTTATAGGCAGCCGCATAGACTTCCTCCACCACCGCGGCCACGGGATCGTCATCGGTCCGCAAACGCCGCTCCTCCTTGACCACATCCCGTTCCAACTGAAATTCACGCTCATCGAGCAGGAGGTTTTGCATCCGATCCGATTCCATCTCCACCGAGAGCGCCAGACGATCGCTGGCAAATCGTTCAAAATAGGCCGTGTAGTCCTTCCCCGTGAAGGCGTTCTCATTGCCGCCGTTCTTGGCAATGATCCGGGAAAACTCCCCCTTTCCATACCGTGTGGTTCCCTTAAACATCATGTGTTCAAGAAGATGGCAGATCCCTGTGCGACCTGTTACTTCATTTCTGGCTCCCACCTTATACCAGATCTGAAAGGTGGCGGTCGGAGCACTGTGATCCTCAAGGAGAATCACCTTGAGGCCATTGTCCAAAAGGAACTCCTTGATTTCCTGATCTTTTGCTAGAGCAGTCTCTGTCGTCAAAAGGGACATCACGAGTTGCAATCCCCCCACGAAAGCGGTTGTAAATCGTCCTAAGCTGCGCACCGAACTCCTCAAAACTAACTCACGCTAATCTATTTACCGAGCATTTTCAACAGAGTTTTTCCCCCTCCGTTCCGATCTTGGCGCCGGATTTTGCACCCTGTCATCTTGGTAGCTTGCATTGCTGCACTCCGGATGACTCTGGGTGAAAAGTCCCCAAGCTATTGACAATGGTCCTTTTATTGCCTATATTTCGTGCCATATTGGACCTAAGTAGGCGATGAATCGGACAGACACCCAAAGGAGGTTCCTGTGAGTTGGTCTAACGAAGAAGAGGGGGCCGTTTTGGAGATGAAAGTAAAGGGGTTGACCCTGGACCCCCTAACCAACATGCCCATCGTGATACTAAAGGACCTGGACGAGAAGCGGGCTTTGCCGATCTGGGTGGGTATCTTTGAGGCGAATGCCATTGCTTTGGAGATGGAACACGTCTCCACTCCCCGTCCGATGACCCACGACCTGATCAAGAACATCCTGGAGGGGGTGAGTGCCAAAGTCAACCGGATCATCATCAATGACCTCAAGGACAATACCTTTTACGCGATTATCTCCTTGAGCCTCAATGGCTCCGATTACGTCATTGATTCCCGTCCGAGCGACGCGATTGCCCTTGCCATGAGAGCGGGCGCCCCGATTTATGTCGCCCGCAAGGTCCTGGACGAAGCAAAAAGCATCGACCTCACCGAGCAGCCGTCCTCGGATGATACCGAAAAGTGGAAGGAGTGGATCGAAAACCTAAAGCCCGAGGACTTTGGGAAGTATGAGGTCTAAACAGCTCTACGGGTAAAACCGGAGTTGGGCAGGCACTCTCAAACGGAAAGCCTGTGTGACCTTAAGAGATCAAAAGCTTTTCCCCTGATGAATCCAGCTGGCTACCTCTTTCGCAAAATAGGTCAAGATCAAATCCGCTCCCGCTCGTTTGATACTATGTAAAACCTCCCAGACGGCGCGATCGCGATCGATCCATCCCTTGTTTCCCGCTGCCATAATCATGGAGTATTCCCCACTCACATTGTAAGCCGCCAGGGGGAGCGGAAACCGGTCCCGGATGCGGGCCAAAACATCCAGATAGGCCAGGGCCGGCTTCACCATGATAATGTCAGCGCCTTCCTCCACATCGAGTTCCACTTCCCGCAAGGCTTCTCGAACATTACAGGAGTCCATCTGATAGGAACGCCGGTCCCCAAACTGGGGGGCACTATCCGCAGCCTCCCGGAAAGGACCATAAAAGCAAGAGGCATACTTGGCCGCATAGGACATGATCGGGACTTGTGCAAGGCCCGACTCATCAAGGCGCTTGCGGATGTGGGCTACTCGCCCGTCCATCATATCCGAAGGCGCAACCAAATCGGCCCCTGCCACTGCATGGGAGAGGGCCATTTCCCCTAAAACCTCCAGGGTCAGGTCGTTATCCACTTCCCCGTCCCGGAGTATGCCGCAGTGGCCGTGGGAAGTGTATTCATCCACGCACACGTCGGTCACCACGGCAACCGCTGGAATTGCCTTCTTGATGGACCGAATCGCCTGCTGGACTATGCCCTCCGGGTTGTACGCCTCGGAGCCGCGCTCATCTTTCCGGTCCGGGATGCCAAACAAGATCACCGCCTTGACTCCCAAGCTGTGAGCTTCGTCAACCTCCTCCAACAGCCGGTCCACGGACATTCGGTACTGGCCGGGCATGGAGGAAATTTCTTGTTTGACTCCTCGACCGTGGGTGACAAAGAGAGGGTAAATCAAATCGTCCACATGAAGGGTCGTCTCCCGCACCAAGCGTCGGAGGGTCTCCGTGCGCCTGAGCCTGCGCAAGCGCTGGATTGGAAAAGCCATGACCTCCTCCTCTTCTAATTCCCCATCTCAACTCTCTCTCGCTTGAAAAATTCCGCGATGACCTGGGCAAAAGCGTCGATCGTATAAATGCCCGGAACAACGTGCGCCTCCAGCCCATACTCCTGAACCGTCCGTGCCGTGATCGGGCCGATACAGCCGATCACCACGCCTCGCAACAACTCCGCGGGATTTTCGCTCGGCAAGGCGGCCAGAAAGTTATGGACCGTCGAAGAGCTGGTAAAGGTGATCATGTCGATCTCCCCATGGGCCAGCAACTGGTTTAGCCGCTCCCAGTCCCCCCTCGGTCTCGCTGTAAGGTAGA
>DATEAK010000022.1:0-3175 GCA_035288405.1 bacterium
CCTCCTCACCCCCAAGGGGAAAATGCTCGGGGACCTCTGGATCTACGTTTGTGAGGAAGATTGCTTAATACTGACCGAAGCGTGTGCCGCCCAAACGATTGCGCAAACTTTGGAGAAATATATCCTCATGTCCGATGTCAGTCTGGAAAACCAAACGGAGAGCCATGGAGTCCTCTCGATCTTCGGTCCCCATTCGGCTCACCTCGTTCGGACGCTCCTTGGCGAGCTCCCGGCCGGCGCAAAGAAGTGGAAACACGTGAGCCGGATTTTTCACGGGTCCCCAATTTTGATCGCCCGCAATGAGTACACGGGGGAAGAAGGTTTCGATCTCCTCGCTGCGAGGGACGTCCTGGGAAATCTGTGGTCGACTCTCCGGCAAGAAGTATCGGGAATGTCCGCCCTGCCGATCGGTTGGGACACCCTGGAGATACTGCGGGTGGAAGCGGGGATTCCGCGCTTTGGCCAGGACATGGACAAAGAAACGATTCCGCTGGAGGCCGGCATCGAGGCCAGCGCCATCGACTTCCATAAGGGGTGTTACATCGGACAGGAAATCATTTCACGTGCGGCGCACCGAGGGCATGTCAATCGCAAACTCATCGGGCTTAAATTGTCTCCGGGGTGCCTGCCCGCGACGGGGGACACGATCTTAAGGGAGGGGACACGAGCCGGGGAAATTACCACGGCAGTTTCCTCCCCCCGGTTCGGTCCCATCGCTCTGGGATATATTCACCGGGATCTTGCCGCTACAGGGGAAAATTTCCTGGTAGGGGGTTTAAGCGCGCAAACGGTTGATCTCCCGTTCTATTCACGGATGGCCGAGAGCCCGACTTCCCCGAGAAATGCCGAGCCAGCCCCCTGAACGCCGTGGGACCCGCGCCCGGAGGTCCGCAGAAAGCCGGGAGCCGCAAGGAGACACCCACCCGGGGAATCGGTAAGCACGGCAGTACCCCCTAAGGTTCACTCACGGATGTTCGTGCGTCGCGTTTGCTGGTCAGGATTGCTTGGGACCGTAGCGGATCACCAGCAAGCTGGAGCTAAATTCGCGCCGGATCTCGATGGAGAGGCTCCAACCCGGTTTCTCGTAATTCAGCAGCGCCCCGTCATGTTCGAAACTGCTCACCTGACGCCAGTTATACTGCTTCAGGTTTTCACGAAAGAAGCGCAAAAGCTCTTCGTATTTTTCGTTCCCCCGATAGATCAGAACACCGGCGCGGACCGCATTGGATTCGTACACAAAAGATTGTTTGGTATCCAACTCCATGGTGGGGGGGACAGGAACATCTTCAAACCGGAAAGTAGGGCTGACCTGGGGGACAGGCTCACTTCCACCACTCGGCAGATAGGCACACCCCGAAAGGGTCACCAAGAGGACAGCCGAGGTCAATCCCCACGCCCAGTACCTCTTCATAACCTTCTCCTCTCAATGGGATAATAAGTTTATGTTTATTTACAGAACGCTTAATCTTTCAGTTACCATATACGACAAGGTATCTCGGAGCGCAAGTATTTTTCCCCGAATGGGCTGGAGCTCCGGCTTGTCATCCCCGGCGCAGCATCGCTTAGGGCAGGTGAAACGTGTTTAGAACCGGCGAGATCACAATCGAGGTTTCAAACGAATTTGGGGCTGCAAGGATTCTGGCGCAGGCAGGGCTGACACTTGTGCTGCTGATTCTGGGTTCAGCCCTCTTCCTATCACAGAGTTGGGCGGAGCCCGCCTCGAAAAACCCCACACTGGCGGCAGCGGCCAGGCATTACGCAAAGGGAGAATACACCAAGGCCGTAACGCTTCTAAAGAAAGCGCTTTCCCATCATCCGGCGGGACTGGAAAAACAAGAAGTCTATTTCCTCCTGGCCTCTGCTCAAGAACAAATTGAGGACCGGGAGGACGCCTTGACAAACTTCAAAAAAGTGTCCGATGGAGAAATCCTGGCAGACTATGCTCTATTCCATGGAGCCACCAACTTAGCTCAGCTCAACAAGCCCGAGGAGGCCTTGCAGTGGTTGGATCGACTTCTGGATCGATCCCCCCGCAGTAGCCTGGTCGGTGAGACCTATGCGCTCAAGGCGAAACAGCTCGAGCAACTCGGCAATTTTCCCGCCGCCCTTCAGACATGGGAACAGATGGATCGCTGCTGCCCGGAAAGGTCCCGGCTTCCCCAGTCTCTTTCCCACCAAGCTCTCCTTCAGGAAAAGTTGAACCGCACTGAGCAGGCGGTGAATCTCTATCGCCAGCTCAACCTCCGTTTCCCAAGTACTCCGGAAGGAACCCAGGCGGAGAAGCGTCTGGCGGAGCTTGCGCAGGAAAAGCCGCCGCTATGGAGTCGATTCTCGGATCAGGATCTTTGGCAGAGGGCCCTTTCCTGGTTCGAGTCCGGACGTCCGGAAGCCGCACGGCGGGATCTAAATCGGATCTTGAAAGAATATCCTGAAAGTACCTTTGTCCCTAAAGCTCTCTTCCGCCTGGGGGCATCCGCTCTTGCCACCAAGCCAGATGCCGGGGGCATGCAGATTCTTGAGGATTTTCTGCGGCGTTATCCCACGGATCCGCTTGCTGCCGAGGCGCTCTACCTGCTGGGCCGCCATTTCTGGAGAGAAAACCAACCCGAGAAATCCCGACAGTATTTATTCCGAATCCTCTCATCGTTTCCCGGAAGCACTCGTTTTCCCGAAGCCCGCCTGGTCATCGGCAGAACTTACGAGGAGGAGGGTGCTGCCGAAAAAGCCCGGGAAATTTACGATCAGTTGCTGGACATCACGGCCCCTCAGGAAGTGCTCGTCGAAGCTCTGTGGCGTCTGGGGTGGAGCTTGTTCCGGGACAGGAAATTCGCCGAAGCTTACAGCGCCTGGCAACAAGGGGTATCCTTAACAGCCGGGACCAGTGACGCAGAACGCTTCACTTACTGGCAAGCTAAGGCTTCTGAAAAGATCGGTGCTCACGGGCAAGCCCTCAACCTCCTGCAGAATCTTCAGGAGCAGGCCCCCTTTAGTTATTACGGCCATCTGGCCCGGTATCAGTTGACACGGAAGGAAGAAATCGAGGCACACTGGCCAAGAACAAAAAGAGACCATGATCTATCGCTGCCGCACCCCGGTTCCTGGTCTCAAAACCCTCGGGCGCGCACGGCCCTTGCGCTCCTGGACATCGGCTTTCTTCCCCAGGCCCGCCGCGAGA